>JAIVGT010000024.1 GCA_020201485.1 Halobacteriales archaeon | reverse complement strand
ACCTGAGCCGCGCCCTCGAAGCAGGCCTGGTCATCACCATCGACTACGGCGGCAACGCGCGCACCCTGCCCAGCCCCGCCGGCACGCTCGTGAGCTACGCGCAGCACCGCGTCACCGACCCGCTGGCCCAGCCGGGCGAGCAGGACCTCACGGCGCACGTGCCGTTCGACGCGCTCCAGGCATGGGGCGGGGAGTTGGGCCTGACGACCCTGGCCGAGCTGCCGCAGTGGCGCTTCCTCGCCGTGATGGGCGCCCTCGACGGGCTGCACGGCTTGGACGCCTTGCGCGCGAAGAGCCTCGTCGCGCCCGGCCGCATGGGCGAGTTCCGCGTCCTCGTCCAGGGCAAGGGGCTGGGTGCGCACGCCGAGGTGTTGCGGGCGAAACTGCTGCGCGAGCCGGGATAGCCGGCACGAAACGTTCATGCCCGGGGAACGGGTCCCTTCCATCATGGGCAAGGCCGGCGAGGGCCTCGAGGACATCGTCGCGGGCGAGAGCGCCATCAGCAGCGTCGACGGCCAGGTGGGCAAGCTGCTCTACCGCGGGTACGACATCCGCGACCTCGCCGAGCACAGCGGCTTCGAGGAGGTGTGCCACCTCCTGTGGCGGGGCGAGCTGCCCGCGCGGAAGGAGCTGGACGAGCTTCGCCTGCACCTCCGCCAGGAGATGGCCCTGCCCCCGGGCGTGCTCGACGTGCTCGCCCGCATGGCGCGCCGCGCCGAGCCCATGGACGCGCTCCGCACCTCCGTCAGCGCCCTGAGCACCTTCGACCCCCCGCCGACGCAGACGACGCGCGACGCGAACTACCCGCTCGCCCTGCGCCTCGTCGCGCGCACGCCGAGCATCGTCGCCGCGTACCACCGCCTGCGCAACGGCCTGGAGCCGGTCTCGCCCACGCCTGGCCTGAGCCTGGCGGAGAACTTCCTCCGCATGCTCAACGACAAGCCGCCCGGCCCGCGCACCTCCCGCGCCATGGACGTGGCCTTGGTCCTGCACGCGGACCACGAGTTCAACGCCAGCACGTTCACCGCGCGCGTCATCGCCAGCACGCTCGCCGACATGTACAGCGCCACGACCGGAGCGCTGGGCGCGCTGAAGGGCCCGCTCCACGGCGGCGCGAACACGGCCGTCATGCAGAGCCTCAAGGAGATCCACGGCGTGAGCGACGTCGAGCCGTGGGTGAAGGGCCAGCTCGGGCAGAAGAAGAAGATCTTCGGCTTCGGGCACCGCGTGTACAAGACGATGGACCCGCGCGCCGTCGTGCTGAAGAAGCTGAGCCAGGAGGTCGCGCGCGAGGTCGGCGACACGCGCTGGTTCGACGTCAGCGCGAAGATGGAGCAGGTGGTCCTGAAGGAGAAGCAGCTCAACCCGAACGTGGACTTCTACTCGGCGAGCCTGTACCACGTCATGGGCTTCCCCGACGACCTGTTCACGCCCATCTTCGCCGTGAGCCGGATGAGCGGCTGGACGGCGCACATCCTGGAGCAGTACGGCGACAACCGGCTCATCCGGCCGCGCGCCGAGTACACGGGCCCGGCGGAGCGGAAGTACCCGGCGCGGCCCGCCTGAGGCTCAGCCCACGGCTGCGATGACCGCGCTGACCGGCACCTGGTCCTCGCTGACGATGGCGACGTCGTACTGCACGACCTGGTCGATCCCGGCTGCGCCAGCGGGTTCGCCAGGCACATCACGCTGCCATCCCCCCTGCTCAGGCAGCCGCCTTCGTCGCGGGCGAAGGCGCCGGTGAATGACAATCCGTAGAGGGCGACGAGGCCGCACGTGATGGGCAGGCTGTCGTCCGCTGCGGCCACGACGAAGCTCCAGCCTTCGCCGCCCACGACCGCCGTGCCCTGCAGGAGGAGCGGGTAGCCGTCGGGGCAGGAGGTGTTGATGAGGTGCCCCACCCCGGCGAAGACGCCGACCGGCGGAGGGCTCACGACCGCAAGCGCGGGGCCGGCGACGAGGAGGCAGAGGGCGAGGGCGAGGGATCTCATCGGACCACGAGCGACCCGGCGCGTGGTGGCAAAAGCCGTTCTGTGGGAAGCGTGGCCCTCGCGCCGGGGGCAATGGCTTACATAGGGCCGGCCGCTTCGCACCCCTGATGCCGGACGAGCACGGCCACGAAGGCCACGCGCACCCGCCGCCCCGGCCCAACGCGCCCCTGGCCGACAAGCCGCAGCCCAAGGCCCTGCAGAGCAGCGACCCCGCGGTCCAGCAGCGCGCGCAGGCGTTCATGAAGCGCGTGGAGATGATGGAGCGCATCCGCAAGAACATGGACGCGGTGCGCCACAAGGTCGTGGTCATGAGCGGCAAGGGCGGCGTGGGCAAGACCACGACCTCCGTGAACCTCGCCGCCAGCTTCCTCGCCCTCGGCCGGACCGTCGGCGTCATGGACGCGGACCTCACGAACCCGAACGTGCCGAAGATGCTCGGCTGCGAGCAGGGCCGGGTCCAGGGCCAGCAGGGCATGCTCCTCCCCGTCCAGGCGCACGGCCTGCAGGTCATGAGCACGGGCTTCCTCGCGCACGACCCGCAGCGGCCCATCATCTGGCGCGGGCCCATCAAGATCGGCGTGCTCCAGCAGTTCCTGGGCGACGTGAAGTGGGGTTCCTTGGATTATCTCTTCATCGACCTGCCGCCGGGCACGAGCGACGAGCCGCTCAGCATCGCCCAGGAGATCCCGAACGTGGACGGCGCGGTCATCGTAACCACGCCGCAGGACGTGAGCATCCTCGACATCAAGAAGAGCGTCGGCTTCGCCCGCTCCCTGAACATGAAGGTCCTGGGCATCGTGGAGAACATGAGCGGCTTCACCTGCCCGCACTGCGGCAAGGAGACGGAGCTGTTCAAGCGCGGCGGCGGGGAGCAGGCGGCGGTGGACATGGGCGTGCCCTTCCTCGGCCGCGTCCCCTTCGACCCGCGCATCGTCCGCCGGGGCGACGAGGGCCGGCCGTTCGTGCTCGACCACGGCGACAGCGAGGCGGGCAAGGCGTTCGCGCTCGTCGTGCAGCGCCTGGCGCGGGAGCTGGGCGAGACGGTGTGACGCCCACGCTCTCCCGGGAACCTTGAAAGCCCGCGTGCCCACTCGCGGCCCGTGCGCGTCCTCGTCCCGCTCCTGGCCTTGGCCCTCCTGACCTCGCTCGCCCCGATGGCCACGAGCGACCCGGTCACGCACGTCGTGCACATCGCGGGCTTCCTGTTCAGCCCCGGCGACCTGACCGTGAACGCCGGCGACAGCGTGCAATGGGTCAACGATGACGGCTTCGCGCACACGGCCACCGACAGCGGCTTCGCCTGGGACACGGGCACGATCGGCTCCCACGGCTCGGTCACGCTTCTGTTCGCGGCGGCGGGCAGCTTCTCCTACCACTGCGCCTTCCACGGCTTCATGAGCGGCACGCTCCACGTGGATGCCGGCAACCTGGCCCCCGACGTGAGCATCGACGCGCCGGCGGACGGTGCGGCCGTCCAAGGCACGGTGTCCATCGCGGGCTCGGCGAGCGACGCCGACGGCGTGGTGGACCACGTCGAGGTGCGCGTCGACGGCGGGGCGTGGCAAGCCGCGGACGGCACGACGACCTGGAGCTTCGCCTGGGACTCGGAGCAGGCCGCGGACGGGCCGCACCTCGTCGAGGCGCAGGCGGTCGACGAGCAGGGCCTGGCGAGCGAGGTCGCCTCCCTCGACGTCAGCGTCGCCAACCCGCCGAGCGTCGCCATCACGAGCCCGACCGCCGGCAGCACCGTGAACGGCGTCGTGACCGTCGCTGGCACGGCATCGGACCCCGGGCCCGCGGGCAGCGTGGCCTCGGTGCAGGTCGCGGTGGACGACGGTGCTTGGCAGGACGCGGCGGGCACGTCGACCTGGAGCTTCACCTGGCACACGCGCGCGTTCGCGAACGGCGCGCACACGGTGCACGCGCGGAGCCAGGACGCGGCCGGCTTCCTCAGCGCCGTCGCCAGCCTCGCGGTCACCATCAACAACGGCCCGCCGACCGTGGCCATCACGAGCCCGTCCGAGGGCGTGCGCGTGGGCGATACCATCACCGTGACCGGCACCGCCGCCGAGGAGGACGGCAGCGTCACCTCCGTCGAGGTCGCCATCGACGAAGGCGCGTGGCAAGCGGCGAACGGGACCAACGCGTGGAGCTTCGCTTGGGATACGCTGGCCGTGCCCGACGGGCCGCACACCGTGCGCGCGCGTAGCTCCGACGGCGCCCTCACGAGCGACGTCGCCACGCGGGGCGTGGACGTGCAGAACCACTTCGCCGACCTCGCGGTGCAGAGCGTGCGGGCCGAGGCCGGGCTCACGAGCGCCATGGTCATCGCCACGCTCGCGAACGAGGGCGACGAGGCCGCCGGGCCGTTCGACGTGGCGTTCTCCTACGAGGCTCACGGCGGGACGCAGGTCATCGGCCGGGCCCACGTGGACGCGCTGCCCGTCGGCGCGCCGGTCGAGGTGCAGGTGACGTGGGACACGCTCGGCAAGCTCGGGGCGTTCCGCATCCACGCCGTGGCCGACCCGGAGCACGCAGTGCTGCAGCGCAACCTGGCGAACGACAGCGCCGACGGCCAGGCGTGCCTGCCCGACCTGCTGGGCGTGACGTGCCTGCTGCCCCCCGCCGAGCTCGTCTTGCCGGGTTAGCGCAGCCGGAACCGCGGCTCGACGCCGCCCACGACCAGCCCGGCCCAGTTCTTCTGCACGCGCTGCAGGTGCGGCTCCAGGCCCGCGATGTCCTTGGCCCTGATGGCGCGGAGCTGGCGAAGCGCTTCGACCGCCGCCGGGGCCACGGCGCGCTGGTTGCCGTCCTCGACCTTCAGCGCCAGGCCCAGGCCCTTCGCCGGCCAGGCGATGCCCACGTACCCCTCGGCGCCGCTCTTGCTCAGCACGGGCGCGCGGGCCATGAGGTCGGTGTCGAAGCGCAGCTCGCCCGCGACCATCTCCGGGTGCGCGAGCATGGCGTCGCGGATGCGCGTCAGCGCCGGGGCGTGCGCCCCTTCGGGCGCGCCGAGCAGGGCGAAGGCGCGCGCCGCGCTGCGCACGGGCACGGCGAAGTTCGGCGCGCTGCACCCGTCCGTGCCGAGCCGGACCTGGGCAGGCTTCAGGCCGCACACGTCGGCGAAGACCTTGCGGATGCGGCGCTGCCCGGCGCTCGCCGGGTCGATGTAGTCCTCGAGGGGCACGCCCAGGCGCTGCGCGAGGAGGAGCATGCCGGTGTGCTTGCCGGAGCAGTTGTGGTGGAGCACGCTGGGCTTGGCGATGCGCTCCGCGGTCGGAGGGTGGTAGGGCTTGTGCGTGCCGCACCTCAGCGCTTCCTGCGGGATGCCGGCCTGCGCGAGGATGCCCTCGACCGTCTTCACGTGCCGGTCCTCGCCGCCGTGGCTGCCGGTCACGATGGCCAGCTCCGCCGCGCTCAGCCCGTCGGCCGCCCCGGACGCGACGAGGGCCAGGGCCTGGAACGGCTTCGCGCTGCTGCGCGTGAACGTGACGAGGCCAGGGTCGCCGAGGCGGGCGTGGAGCTTGCCCCGCGCGTCGCTCACGGCGAGGCTGACGCGGTGCGTGCTCTCCACGACCTTGCCGCGCCGCACGAACACCGCGGGCTCGGAGACGGCCATGCGCGCGCACCGCACGCATCTGCCTTGAGGGTTGTGCCCGACCCGGCTGCGCGGGCAGGGTCTCGCCGGAGCGCAGCGGCTGCTTCATGCCCCGCGCGCGCATCCAGAACCGTGCGGAGGTAGCCAAGCGGCCAACGGCGCGCGACTTGAGATCGCGTGGGCGCAAGCCCCCGGGAGTTCAAATCTCCCCCTCCGCGTGCAGGCGCGCAGCGTGCGCGCGCGACATGACGAGGAACGGCGGGCCGACGCGTCAGGGCAGCCAGTGCCGGATGACGCGGTTCACGTAGTCGTGCTCGTCCTGGACGATGTCCGGCGCGTGCGTGGCCTTGTCCAAGGCCGTGCCCGCCGCGCCGCCGGCCAGGCTGCCGACGTCGTCCCCGATGGGCCCGAGCTGCGCCAGGGCATCGCCGAGCGCTGGGCCGGCCGTGGCGTTGGCCTTCGCCTCCGCGCCCGCGACGACCGGGCCGGGATCGAGGCTCTGCACGAAGGCCTGCGCCGTCGCGGCCGCGCCGGTCGCCGTGCTCGCCGGGTCGCCCACGAGGCGCTTCGCCTCGCTCGTCTGGTGCGCCACGACCCGCGTCGGGTACGCCGTGGGGCTTTCGGCCAGGGCCAGGCTCGGGGCCAGGAGCAGCATGCAACCCGCGAGAGCCCACGCCGCGCCGCGCACGCTCCCTCCTGGGGCGGCATGGCTCTTGAACTGTGTTCACCGGGCGTGCCCGCCGCCGGTGACAAGCGCGACCCGTCCGCCGCCAGGGCCGCTGGCGTTTTCTGCGCGAGGGGACATGTCCAGCCGTGCTCCTCGACATCTCGCGCCCCGTCGCGCGGCGCAGCGAGCCGTGGCCGGGCGATTCCCCGTTCTCCTGGGAGCTGTCCGGCCATTTCGCGCGCGGCGGCGTGAACGTGGGCTGCATCACGACCTCGACGCACGCCGGCAGCCACGTGGACGCGCCGTGGCACTTCCTCCCGGACGGCGCGACCGTCGAGGCGCTGCCCCTGGATGCTTTCCTCGGCCCGGCGCGCGTCATCGATGCGCGGGGCAGCGAGCGCCGCATCGAGCCGAGCGAGGCCATCCTGCGCCAGCTGGACGGCTGCGAGCGCGCGCTGTTCCGCACGCGCGAACGCACCGACCCGTACACGTTCCCCGCGGCCTTCGCCGGCCTCGACCCAGGGCTCGCGGAGGAGCTGGTGCGGCGGCGCATCCGGCTCTTCGGGACCGACGCGCCGAGCACGGACGCCATGGGCATGCACGGCCTACCCAGCCACCACGTCCTGGCGCGCGGGTCCTGCCACATCGTGGAATGGCTCGACCTGAGCCAGGCCCAGCCTGGGGACTACGAGTTCATCGGCCTGCCCCTGCGCCTGGAAGGCCTCGATGCCAGCCCCATCCGCGCCGTGCTCCGGCGAAAAGCTTAGCCCTGCCGCGCGCGTGCCGGGCCGATGGCCGACCTGAGCCGGTACCGCGCCGAGTTCCCCACGCTGGAGCGCGTCACCTACCTCAACTCCTGCTCCCTGGGCGCGCTCTCCGTGCGCACGCGCGCGGCCATCGACCAGTACATGGATGACTGGACGCAGCTCGGCGCGAGCGCCTGGTACGAGACATGGGTCGGTGAGATCGCGGCGCTCCGGGGCAAGGTCGCGCGGCTCATCGGCGCGAGGCCGGAGGAGATCGCCTGGGCCCCGAGCGTGAGCGCGGCGTTGTCCAGCCTGGGCAGCGCGCTCGACTTCGCAACGCGCGACGAGGTCGCCACCTCGGAGCTGGACTTCCCCACCGTCGCGAACCAGTTCCAGGTCAAGCCGGGCACGAAGCTCGCCTGGGCGGCCAGCCCGGACGGCATCCGCGTGCCCCTCGACTCCTGGCGCAAGGCCGTGGGCCCGCGCACCGCGCTCCTCGCGACGTCCCGCGTCTGCTACACGACCGGCTCCGTGCAGGACATGCGCGCGGTGGGCCGCATCGCGCACGACGCCGGCGCGCAGTTCCTGTGCGACGACTACCAGGGCACGGGCGTAGCCCCGGTGGACGTGCGCGCCATGGACTGCGACTTCTTCGTGACGGGCAGCCTGAAGTGGCTCCTGGGCGGCACCGGCTCCTGCTACCTGTACGTGAAGAAGGAGCTCATCCCGGAGCTGCGCCCGACGCACACCGGCTGGTGGGCCAACGCGCACATGTTCGACTTCGACGTGAAGAGGTTCGCCTACTGGGCCGACGCGCGGCGCTTCGAGGGCGGCGAGGTCAACATGGCGGGGGTGGCGGGGGCGAGCGCGGCGCTCGACATGGTCCTGGAGATCGGCCCGGAGCGCTTGCGCCGCGCCACCGAGGAATTGGTGCGCGACCTGGTGGAGCGCGCCGAGGACGCGAAGTTCGCCGTCGGCACGCCGCATGAGCCGGAGCAGCGCGCCGGCATCGTCGTGCTCCGCATGCAGGACCCGGCGAAGGCGACGAACGTGCTGGCCCAGGAGGGCATCATCGTGGACCACCGGCCGGGGAAGCTGCGCGTCAGCCCGTACTTCTACAACACCGCGGAGGAGAACGCGAAGCTCATCGCGGCGCTGCAGCGGCACCGGCTGCGGTAGTCAGGCCTCGAGCATGTGCTCGATGGCCGCGAGACCATACGCCGCTCGGGGCACAAGACGTGCCCGCCAGGCGAGCGCACGGACGCCCGCACGGGCAACGGGCCGGTCCGTTTCGCTTGGCATGTCGGCAACCTGCCAGGTGGTGTACCGAAAACACCCTAGGCCCGGAGGACGTTGCCAGGCCGCATGAAGGACGCACAAGCCCATCGCGACGGGGCCCCGACGCCCAACGCCGGGGCGGATGCCCAGGAAGGAGCGCACACCGGCCCGGCCCCCGGAAGGCCGGGGTCGTTGCCCTTCACCCCGTACGGGGGGACGACCGCGCCCTACGTCCCCAAGGGGGGCA
>JAIVGT010000182.1 GCA_020201485.1 Halobacteriales archaeon | reverse complement strand
AGATCGGCCTGTACTGGGCCGACGGCCAGGGCACGGAGACCCCGCCCGGCCACAACCTCCACCTCGCGTACAACGAGTCGGTGAAGTTCGCCCTGCCGACGATGGAGCACGTGCGCGTCATGGCCTACGACGCCGCCTCGCTCGCCGACGCGGGCATCGCCGCGTGGGACACGAAGTTCACGTACTGGGTCGAGCGGCCGTTCAACACCATCAACCGCGAGATCGACGCGGGGTGGAGCAGCCTCATCCCGACGCCCGGCTTCCCCGGCTACGTCAGCGGGCACAGCACGTTCAGCGCCGCGAGCGCGGAGACGCTGAGCTACTTCTTCCCGGACGACGCCGTGCCCCTGCGCGCCATGGCCACGGAGGCGGCCATGAGCCGCTACTACGCGGGCATCCACATCCAGATGGACAACGAGGTCGGCCTGGTCATGGGCGCGAGCATCGGCGACCTGGCCGCGGCGCGCGCCGCGGCGGATGGTGGGCCGGGCCCGTACGGCTGAGGCAGCACGCACACCCCGGGGCGAGCCCCGGGGCCTCTTCTCTTTCCTCGGCATCAGCGGAGCGGCCCGAGCCCGGGGCCGACGTCGAACGTGGTGTCGACGTCGGGG
Organism: Halobacteriales archaeon; assembly: GCA_020201485.1. Taxonomy (GTDB): domain Archaea; phylum Thermoplasmatota; class SW-10-69-26; order JACQPN01; family JAIVGT01; genus JAIVGT01. Next base: position 1,736 of record JAIVGT010000182.1, on the reverse strand, counting down.
AACACGCTGCCGCGCGCCCCGCCGTGGGCCCGGACGAGGTAATGCCCGGGCTGGTTCAGGCCGAGCGCGACCAGGCCGGTGGGCTGGCGCGCCCACGGAGCCGTGAAGGCGTACCGGCCCGCCGCGTCCGTCGCCCCCCCGAACTCCACCGTGGTGAAGCCGAGCGCGTCGCGCACCGCCTTCGGCAGCTGGGGCATCAGGGCATCGAGGGGCGCGATGCCGGTGGTGTACGTGATGGCGAGCGCGACGTCGGCGTCGTGCACCGGGGCCCCGTCGCTGAACCGGACCGTGACGTTGCCCGTCGCGCGCTCCGTCGGGAGGAGGAGGCGGGCCGCGTCCAGCGCGACCTCCGCCTGCAGCGCGTCCTGCACGAGCACGCGGTGCGTGTGCGTCGCCGCCAGGCCGCCGGCGTCGGTGGCGCGCGCGCGCACGAAGGCCGGCCCCACGTCGCCGAAGGCGTGGCTCGCGACCCCGCCGCTCGCCTGCGCGCCGTCGCCGAAGTCCCAGGCGACCTGGGCGAACCCCGAGCCGTCCGCATCCGAGGCCGCGAACGCCACGTCGGCCAGCCGCTGCGCCGCCGCAGCCGCATCCACGCGCAGCAAGGGCAACGCGCGGAGGACCTGGGGCGGGCTGCCTTCCGTGAGCCGGTAGAACGTGTTCGCGCGCAGCCGAGCGTGGCTCTCCAGCGTGCCATCGGGCCAGCGGACGGTCACGTCGGCGCGCTCCGCGTCGGCGAGCCCGGCGTGCAGCCGCGGGTCGTTGCTGCCGAGGAAGCCGGCCCCCGCCTGCCGCTCCAGCACCTGGTCGGCCAGGCCGGCGGCATGCACGGTCACGCGCGCCCCGACCGCGTCCCGGTTCGACGCGCCCGTTCCCACGAGGTACAGGGTGAGGAAGTTCCCCCCGGCGGCGTCGGAGCGCAGCAGGGCGGCGTGCTTCTCGCCCGCTTGGAGCACGAGCACGTCCGTGTCCCCGTCGTTGTCGTAGTCGCCCCACGCCCCGCCCCGCGCCGTGAACTGCGTGTCGAACGGGAAGCCGATGTCGTCGGCCATGTCCTGCCAGCCCGCGCCGGGGATGCCCTCGTAGGCGAGCACGGGCGTGGTCGCGTCCCATAGGTCCCCGTCCAGCACCATGAGGTCGGGCTGGCCATCGTTGTGCACGTCCACGGCCTGCGTCGCCCAGCCGCTCAGCCCCTCCGCGCCCCGGAACGGGTCCTCGCTGCCGATGTCGAACCAGCCCCCGCCCGCTTGGGCGAGGAAGACGCCGTTCATCTCCCGGATGAAGTTCGTCGTCACGAGGTCCATGCGGCCGTCCAGGTCGAGGTCGGCGGCGGCGGAGCCCATGCTGTGCCGCGCATCTGCGGCTGCGGCGCCGTCGTCCAGGTGGAACGTCCCGTCGCCCTGGTTCCTCCACACCTCGTTCGGCTCGCTGTCGTCCGCCACGTACAGGTCGGCCCAGCCGTCGGCATCGAGGTCCACGGCCACGCTCGACCAGCTGTGCCGGCTCACGGTGAGGTTCGCCGCCGCCGTGGCGTCGGTGAAGGTCCCGTCGCAGCCGTTCCGGAACAGGAGGTTCGGCTGGGCGATGACGTGGTCCGGGTCCGCCGGCGGCGGGTCGGTGAGGTTGTACTCCCCATAGTGGTCCACGTACAGGTCGAGGCAGCCGTCGCGGTCGTAGTCGAGCCACGTTGCGCTCGTGCCCCAGCACAGCTCCGCGCCGCATTGCGAGCCCCGCACGCC
>JAIVGT010000213.1 GCA_020201485.1 Halobacteriales archaeon | reverse complement strand
GTATCATCCCCTACCCGGAGCACAACTCCAGCCCGCGCAACACGATGGGCGCAGGGATGGGCAAGCAGAGCCTGGGCCTGGCGCAGGCGAACTATCGCCTCCGCCCGGAGACGCGCGGGCACCTGCTGCACTACTCGCAGCGCCCGATGGTCACGACCCAGGGCCTGAAGTACATCCAGTTCGAGAAGCGCCCGGCGGGGCAGAACTTCGTCGTCGCCATCGTCAGCTTCCACGGCTACAACATGGAAGACGCGTTCATCATGAACCGCTCCAGCATCGACCGCGGCCTGGGGCGCAGCTCGTTCTTCCGCACCTACGTCGCCGAGGAGCGGCGCTACCCGGGTGGCCAGGAGGACCACTTCGAGATCCCCAGCCCCGAGGTCAAGGGGGCGCGCACCGAGGACTCGTACACGAGCCTGGGCGAGGACGGGCTCATCGCGCCCGAGGCGCAGACGCGCGGGGGGGACGTGCTCATCGGCAAGACCAGCCCGCCCCGCTTCCTGGAGGAGCCCACGGACTTCCTCACGCCGCAGAAGCGCCGCGAGACGAGCGTCACCGTCCGCCACGGCGAGGCGGGCGTGGTGGACTCGGTCATGTTCACGGAGTCGAGCAACGGCTCGCGCCTGGTGAAGGTCAAGGTGCGCGACCTGCGCGTGCCGGAGCTGGGCGACAAGTTCGCCTCCCGCCACGGGCAGAAGGGCGTCATCGGCCTCATCGTGCCCCAGGAGGCCATGCCGTTCACCGAGGACGGCATGGTGCCGGACCTCGTCATCAACCCGCACGCCATCCCGTCGCGCATGACGGTGGCGCACGTGCTGGAGATGATCGGCGGCAAGGTCGGGGCCATGCAGGGCCGCGAGATCGACGGCACGCCGTTCACGGGCGAGGACGAGGAGAGCCTGCGCAAGTCGCTCGGCGAGCTCGGCTTCAACCACACGGGGAAGGAGGTGCTCTACGACGGCCAGACCGGGGAGCGCCTGGAGGCGGACCTGTTCATGGGCTGCATCTACTACCTGAAGCTGCACCACATGGTCAGCGGCAAGATGCACGCGCGGAGCAGGGGGCCCGTGCAGATCCTCACCCGCCAGCCCACGGAGGGGCGCGCGCGCGATGGTGGCCTGCGCTTCGGCGAGATGGAGCGTGACTGCCTCATCGGCCACGGCGCGGCGATGGTCATCAAGGACCGCCTGCTCGACGAGAGCGACCGCGTCACGGAGCTGGTGTGCGCGCGCTGCGGGCACATCGCCATGATGGACCGCCGCGGCTTCATGCGCTGCCCGACGTGCGGCGACGAGGCGGACATCTACCCGGTGGAGATGAGCTACGCGTTCAAGCTGCTGCTCGACGAGCTGAAATCGCTCATCGTCGCCCCCCGCATCCAGCTGGAGGACCTCGTATGATGATGGACTTCCCGACCACGCCCAAGAAGATCGGCGCCATCGCCTTCGCCCTCCTCAGCCCGGCCGAGGTGCGCGAGATGTCGGCGACGAAGATCATCACCGCCGACACCTACGACGACGACGGGTTCCCCATCGAGATGGGCCTCATGGACCCGCGCCTGGGCGTCATCGAGCCCGGCCTGCGCTGCAAGACGTGCGGCCGCACGGTGGGCGACTGCCCTGGCCACTTCGGGCACATCGACCTGGCGATGCCGGTCATCCACGTGGGCTTCACGAAGATCATCAAGAACATCCTGCGCACGACGTGCCGCGCGTGCGGGCACGTGCTGCTTCCGGCGGACACGACGCGCAAGTACCTGGGCGAGTACAAGCGCCGCCTGGAGAACGGCGAGGACGTCAGCGACTTCATCAAGGTCGTCATCAAGGCGGCCAGCGGGCACAAGACGGGCGGGACCTGCCCGACCTGCAACGAGCCGCAGAAGAAGATCGACTTCGAAAAGCCCACCACGTTCCGCGAGGAGGGGCACAAGCTCACCCCGGTGGACGTGCGGGAGTGGCTGGAGAAGATCCCGAACGACGAGCTGGAGCTGCTCGGCATCAACCCGCGCCCCGTGGAGCTGGGCGGCGTGCCCCTCACGGACAGGCCCGTGGCGCGGCCGGAGTGGATGGTGCTCACCGTCCTGCCCGTGCCGCCGGTCACGATGCGGCCGAGCATCACGCTCGAATCCGGCGAGCGCAGCGAGGACGACCTCACGCACAAGCTCGTCGACGTGCTGCGCATCAACCAGCGGCTGCAGGAGAACCGCGATGCAGGAGCGCCGCAGCTCATCGTCGAGGACCTGTGGGAGCTGCTGCAGTACCACATCACCACGTACATGGACAACCAGACGAGCGGCATCCCGCCCGCCCGGCACCGCAGCGGCCGGCCCCTGAAGACGCTGAGCCAGCGCCTCAAGGGCAAGGAAGGCCGCTTCCGGTCGAACCTGAGCGGGAAGCGCGTGAACTTCAGCGCGCGCACCGTCATCAGCCCCGACCCGAACATCAGCATCAACGAGGTCGGCGTGCCCATCGAGGCGGCGCGCGAGCTGACCGTGCCCATCAAGGTCACGCCCTACAACATCGAGCAGGCGCGCGAACTGGTGAAGCGCGGCCCGGAGCCGGCGCTCGGCCCGGGCGACAAGTACCTGCCCGGCGTGAACTACATCATCCGCTCGGACGGCCGGCGCATCAAGGTCACCATGGAGAACGCGGAGCTGGCCAGCCAGCTGCACGTCCTGCCCGGGGCCATCGTGGAGCGGCACCTCCAGGACGGGGACATCGTGCTGTTCAACCGGCAGCCCAGCCTGCACCGCATGAGCATGATGGCGCACGAGGTGCGCGTCATGCCGGGCAAGACGTTCCGCGTGAACCTCAGCGTGTGCCCGCCGTACAACGCCGACTTCGACGGCGACGAGATGAACCTGCACGTGCTGCAGGGCGAGGAGGCGAGGGCCGAGGCGCGCATCCTGATGCGCGTCCAGGAGCACATCCTCAGCCCGCGCTTCGGCGGGCCCATCATCGGGGCCATCCACGACGAGATCACCGGCGCGTTCCTGCTGACCTTCAAGGACGCAGCATTCGAGAAGAGCAAGGCGCTGAGCATCCTGGGCAAGGTCGGGATCACGGCCATGCGCGGCGAGCCGGCCCGGGTCGAGCAACGCGACGGGCGCAAGGTCGAGTACTGGACGGGGAAGCAGATCTTCGCCCAGGTCCTGCCCGAGGACCTCACGCTCAGCTTCAACCCCGAGCTGCGGGAGGGCAACACGTGCGCGGAGTGCGGCAAGCCCACGGAGGCCTGCCCGTACCAGGGCATGACCGTCATCAAGGACGGCGTGCTCGTCCACGGCCCCATCGACGAGAAGGCCATCGGCGCGTTCAAGGGCGAGATCCTGAACAAGATCATCCGCCGCTACGGCGCGGACGCCGGCCGGCAGTTCATCGACGACGTGACGAAGCTGTGCATCGGGGCCATCACCACCCGCGGCTTCAGCACCGGCATCGACGACGAGGACATCCCCCAGGAGGCCCGGGACCAGATCAACCAGCGCCTGGAGGACGCGATGAAGAAGGTCGAGGACCTCGTCCGCGCCTACCACGAGGGCATGCTGGAGCAGATGCCCGGGCGGTCCATGGAGGAGACCCTGGAGCTGCAGATCATGCAGGAGCTGGGCCGGGCCCGTGACCAGGCCGGGCAGATCGCCGGCCGGCACCTCGGCCTGGACAACAGCGCGGTCATCATGGCGAAGTCCGGCGCGCGCGGCAGCATGCTGAACCTGAGCCAGATGGCCGGCAGCGTGGGCCAGCAAGCCGTGAGGGGCGAGCGCATCCGGCGCGGCTACCAGCAGCGCACCCTGCCGCACTTCCGCCGCGGCGACCTCGGTGCCTACGCCAAGGGCTTCGTGAAGAGCTCCTACAAGACGGGCCTGAACCCGACGGAGTACTTCTTCCACAGCATGGGCGGCCGCGAGGGCCTGGTCGACACCGCGGTGCGCACGAGCCGCAGCGGCTACATGCAGCGCCGGCTCATCAACGCCCTGGAGGACCTGAAGATCGAGTACGACGGCACGGTGCGCAACACGGCCGGCACGATCATCCAGTTCCTGTACGGCGAGGACGGCGTGGACCCGACGCGCAGCCTGCGCGGCAAGGCGGTCAACGTGAACGAGGCCATCAAGGAGACCCTGGACCTCGACGTCGGGCCGGAGCGCACGACGCGCGGCAAGAGCACCTACGACCGCGAGGACGTGGAGCTCACGCGCAGCATGCTCGACGAGATGAGCGAAGGCGACGAGGACATCGAGTACGGAGGCGAGTGACGTGGCCGAGAAGAAGGCGAAGAAGGCGGCAGCCAAGCCGGCGGAGCCGAAGGAGGCCAAGCCCAAGGCCCCGAAGAAGCCGAAGGCGCGCCTCCCCGAGGACCCGAAGACGGTCAAGGTCGCGGCCAAGACACCCACCTCCATCAAGCGCGGGGCGAAGGCGAAGGAGGAGAAGCTGGACAAGGAGCAGCTGGAGCAGCTCCAGACCATCAAGGGCGTGACCGAGGAGCGCGCCCGGGCCCTCTACACCGCCGGCGTCCGGACCATCAAGGACCTGCAGCGCATCTCGCTCACCGAGCTCACGAGCATCGAGGGCATCGACGAGAAGGCGGCCGAGGCGCTGAAGGACGAGGTCATCGAGAAGGAGGACAGCATCGAGGTCTTTACCGAGCTGCCGGGCGTGGGACGCGCCAAGGCGGAGCAGCTCGTCGAAGCAGGCTACAAGAACATCTACGACCTGCAGCGGGCCAGCGTCGAGGAGCTGGCCGATGTCGCCAGCTTGGGCGAGCAGGTCGCGGAGGCCATCAAGCAGGTCGTGGGCGAGTACGACCCCGTCCTGAAGGCCACGCTCGCCAGCGAGGAGCTGGAGTTCGTCGCCACCTACGAGGAGGAGCGGCGCGAGCAGAGCCCGCTGGAGAAGAAGGTCCGGCACCTGCTCGGCGGAGCGGGCCTGTACCTGCCGGAGAGCATCCTGCTCGAGCTCGTGGAGAAGGTCGAAGGCCGGGCGCAGAAGGTCACCGACGCCAAGCTCAAGTCGCTGCTGGCGAAGGTCGCGACCGCGTACAAGGCCAACACCATCGACCCCACGGAGGCGGCCGGCATCCTGGGCGCGCAGAGCATCGGCGAGCCCGGCACGCAGATGACGATGCGCACCTTCCACTACGCCGGCGTGGCGGAGATCAACGTCACGTTGGGCCTGCCCCGCCTCATCGAGGTCGTGGACGCGCGGCGCGTGCCGAGCACGCCCATGATGGAGTGCTACCTGGAGCAGGACTTCCGCGGCTCCCCGGAGCGCGCCCAGCAGGTGGCGAACGAGATGGAGGCGACGCACCTCGTCGACATCGCCACCATCGGCATCGACCTCGGGCAGCTCACGGTCGTGGTCAGCTTCGACGAGAAGAAGATCCGGCGGAAGGGCATCAGCGTGGACATGGTCGCCGACAAGCTGAAGAAGCTCAAGGCGGGCAGCGTCACGCCCACCGAGGACGGCAAGGTCGTCATCAAGCCGAACGAGCCGAGCTACAAGCTGCTCCAGACCTTGGCGAGCGACGCGAAGCGCACGCTCATCAAGGGCATCCCGGACATCGCCCGCGTCGTCATCCGCCGCGAGGAGAAGCAGAAGGAGAAGGATGGCAGCGGCTTCGACTACAACGGCTACGTCATCTACACCGAGGGCAGCAACCTGGCCAAGGTCATGCAGATCACCGGCGTGGACACGAGCAAGACCACGACGAACAACTTCCGCGAGATCTGGGAGGTCCTGGGCATCGAGGCGGCGCGCCGCGCCATCATGAACGAGGCGTACAAGACGCTGAGCGAGCAGGGCCTGACCGTGGACGTGCGCCACCTCATGCTCGTCAGCGACGTGATGACCGTGGACGGGACCATCCGCGCCATCGGCCGGCACGGCATCAGCGGCGAGAAGAGCAGCGTGCTCGCCCGCGCCGCGTTCGAGATCACGGTGAACCACCTGCTCGAGGCGGGCGTCATCGGCGAGGTCGACCCCCTGGAGGGCGTGGCGGAGAACATCATCGTCGGCCAGCCGGTCCAGCTCGGCACGGGGGCGGTGCAGCTGGTCATGAAGCCGAACGCGTTCGCGGGCGCACGCATCATCCGCCCCGAGGACGTCATGCCGAAGCCGGCGGAGATCCTGGACGAGGCCGCGGAAGGCATCCCGCTCGACGCGGACGGGAACCCCATCGTCGAGGCCGCGGAAGGCGACGAGGCCGAGGAACCCGAAGAGGGCCACGAGGACACGAACGAGGAGCCGGGGGTGGAGAAGCGCCGCAAGGAGCGGGAAGCGCCTCCGGACGAAGGATTCAACCCTGAGAAGCTGTGAGCTGAGGAGGGCTTTACCATGGACGTGAACCGCGCATTGAGGACCGCCGTGCAGACCGGGAAGGTCGTGCTCGGCACGAAGGAGACGTTGAAGGCCATCGACACCGGGAAGGCGAAGCTCATCGTCGTGAGCAACAACGCCCCCGGGGAGTGGGGGGAGCGCATCACGCAGCGCGCCAAGGAGCGCAACGTGCCCCTGTACCGCTTCGAGGGCAGCAACGGCGACCTCGGCCCGGCCTGCGGCAAGCCGTTCAACGTGGCCGCGCTGAGCGTGCTCGAGGCGGGCGAGAGCGACATCCTCGCCCTGGCCCGGTCCGGCTGAGCATGGAGATCAAGCTCGACGCCGACACGCTGCGCCTGTTTACGCTCTTCGAGAACGTGACCCGGGCGCGCGTGAAGGACTGCCTCGAGGAGGAGGACCGCCTCGTCTTCGTCGTGCCCGAGGAGGACGTGGGCAAGGCCATCGGCAAGCAGGCGGCGAACCTGCGCCGGCTGAAAGACATCCTGAAGAAGGAGGTCGAGGTCGTCGGCTACAGCGAGGACCGGCAGAAGTTCGTCGCCAACATCTTCCGCAAGTACGAGGTCGAGTCCATCGAGATCGACGAGCGGAACGACGGCGTGGTGCAGGCGCGCGTCCGCGTCGCGGCGCGGGACAAGGGCCGGGCCATCGGCCGCGGCGGGCGCAACGTGCAGCTCGCGCGGACCCTGGCCAAGCGGCACCACGGCGTGCACGACGTCATCGTGGAATGAGCGTCGCCGGCACGCTGCTGGCCGGGGCCTCTTGCGCGGGCAGGCTGGGCAGGCGCACCGCCGGCTCGAGGAGGTGGAAGCTGGCATCGTCGTCGATGGCGGCGCGCGCGCCCACCGGGAGGCTGAGGAACGGCTCGCCGTGGCCGAAGTCGAGCCCGGTGAGGATGGGGAAGTCGTACCGGCGCGTGACGCGCAGCAGCATGTCCTGCAGGGCTTGCCCTTCCGTGCCCGGGCAGTCGAAGGGCTTGCCCACCGCCATGCCCCGCAGGCCTTCGAACGCGCCCGCTTCCCGGAGATGGACCAGGCTGCGCTCGATGGCCCCGAGCTGCTCGCCCTTCTCCTCCCAGGCCAGGATGCTCCCGTCGAACCGCGGCCAGAAGCGCGTGCCGGCCAGGGCCTCGAGCGTGACCAGGTTCCCGGCGACGAGCCGGCCCTCGACGGCGCGCGCGCGGTGCGCGACGCGCGGCGGGTTCGGCGCGAGCTGCGGGCCGAGCCTGTCGAGCACGGTCTCCCATCCCGGGTAGCTGGACTCGGCGAGCTCCGGGTGCGGCATGGGGCCGGGCGCGGTCGGGTGCCCCGCGATGCGGAGCCACCAGGCGAGGGTGTCCCAGTTCGGCCCGGTCGGCCGGCCGAAGTGCGGCACGAGCTGCGGGCCGAGGATGGAGACCACGCCGGCCTCGAGCGTCACGGCCTGGAGGAGCGCGGTGACGTCGCTGTGGCCCTGGACGAGCTTCGGGTCGGCGCGCAGGGCGTCGTAGTCGAGGTGGGGCAAGACCGCGTTGCTGTTCCAGCCGCCCATGGCGCTCAGCACGAGCCGGACGCTCGGGTCGCGGAAGGCGAGGTTCAGGTCCTCGGCGCGCTCCCGGGCCGTGCCCGCCTGGTGGCCGGACCGGGCGCGGGCGTGGGGCATGAGCCGGACGCGGTAGCCCATCTGCGTGAGGAAGTCGATGCCGCGGCGCGCGCGGGCCCGCCAGCGGCCGAAGGCCGGGGCGCTCGGCGCGACGATGGCGATGGTGTCGCCCGGGCGGAGCTGGGGCGGCAAGGTTGCCTGCACTTGCCTGCCTCGGAGGCTGCTCGGTAATACGTTGCGGCACGCCGCCGGGGACCGTTCGGCAGCAACCCTGATGGCCTGCCGGCATGTTGCCGGCGCGTGCGCCCCGAGGACCTGCGCGCCCAGGTGCCCCTGCTCCAGCGCTGCACCTACCTCGACAGCGCGGCGACGAGCCTGAAGCCGGCTCCTGTGCTCGACGCCATGCGCGGGTTCTACGAGGAGGTGGGCGCGAACGTGGAGCGCGGCGCGCACGGCCCGGGCAGCGAGGCTACGGAGCGCTTCGAGGCGGCGCGGCGGGGCATCGCGGGCGTGCTCGGGATGGATGCGGACGGGCTCGTCTTCGCGCGCAACGGCACGCACGCGCTGAATCTCCTGGCGCACGGCTTGGAGCACGGCCCGCTCCGCGGCCTCGGCCCGGGGGACACGCTGGTGACGAGCGTGTTCGAGCACCACAGCAT
>JAIVGT010000212.1 GCA_020201485.1 Halobacteriales archaeon | reverse complement strand
AAGCACGTCGGCTTCCCCGTCGTGGACCCGGAAGGGCGCGTCATCGGATTCCTCAGCCTGCAGGAATTGGGCACCATCGACCGCGCGCACTACCCCATCACCCCCGTGTCGCTCGTCATGCGCCGCGACCCCCCCATGATCCCGCCGGACGCGCTCGCCACCGAAGCCCTGCGCCGCATGACCACGTCCGGCGTGGACCACCTCGTCGTCGCGGAGATGGGCCGGCTCGCCGGGCTGCTGAGCAAGACGGACGTGAGCCGCGTCGTGCGCATCCTCGCCGTGGAGCAGGGCGCGGAGCCCGGCGAGATGGGCATGTAGCGGCCGGCGGGGCGTCGCCATCCCCGGACAACCCTTTTCCCCCCGCGCCGCCTCACCGCCCCGTGGACCCCGCGCTCCTGCCCCCGCGCGCCGTCATCGCCGACGTGCACGAGCCGCAGGACCTGGTGGACATGCTCCGGGACCTGGTGCCGGTCGAGGTGCGCGCCCTGCAGCCGTGCGACTTCGTCATCGGGCCGGTGGGCATCGAGCGCAAGACCATCGGCGACTTCGCCAGCTCCCTGTTCAACAAGCGCCTTTTCGACCAGGTGGACCGCATCAAGACCAGCTACGGCGAGTCGCTGCTCGTCGTCGAGGGGGCGATGGAGGACCTGGACGACTTCGCGAATCCGCAGGCGTTCTACGGCGCGCTCTGCCACATCGGCCTCGACCGCGGCGTGAGCATCATCCCCACGCCGGACAAGGAGCACACCGCGCTCCTCCTCGCCACGCTCCTGAAGCGCCTGGACAAGGACCCGGCCATGTACAGCCTGCGCTACAAGCCGCCGGGGCTCAGCCCGCACCAGGAGCAGATGTACGTCGTGCAGGGCCTGCCGAACGTCGGCGGTGTGCTGAGCGAGCGCCTCCTGGACCACTTCGGCACGGTGCGCCGCGTCCTGCGCGCGAACGAGCGCGAGCTGCGCCGCATCCCGCTCGTCGGCCCGGAGAAGGCGCGCCGCATCACGGAGGTGCTCGACCGGCCGTGGAAGGGCCGGCAGCAGCGCCTGGAGGAGGGCGAGGGATGAGCAGCGCGCTCGGCCCGACCATCTACGCTAGCCTCAAGCCGGACGAGGCGAAGCGGCTCGCGGAGGCGATGCGCGCCGAGGCCTGGCTGCGCCAGCTCCCGCCGACGAACCCCTACGAACTGCTGCGGTGCGAGGCGGAGGGCGCGCGTTTCATCCTGTGGAGCAGCGGCAAGCTCGGCTACCAGGGGGCGCGGGCGCGCGAGGTGCTCGAGGACCTGGTGCGCACCGCCGGCATCGCGCAGGAGCACGGCCTGCCCGAGGCGGGGAGCGACGAGGCGCCACCGCACCGCGCTCGAGCCGCTGCTGCGCGGCCAGGGCGAGCTGCGCGTCGTGCTCGACGAGTTCGACCGGTCGCGGCGCGCCGAGCGGGAGTTCGCCAGCGTGCTGCCCAAGGGCGCGCACGTGGAGCAGCGGCCCCGCGCCGAGGACGCGATGAGCGTCGCGGCGGCCAGCGTGCTCGCGCGCGCGGAGCGCGACCGGCAGGTCGAGGAGCTGCGCCAGCGCTTCGGCCTGGCCGAGGACCTCGCGCCGGAGAAGGCGCGCGGGCATCCGGAGGCCCGCGAGTTCGCCAAGGTCGCGTACCTGGAGAGCTGGGGCCGCTAGGCGAACGTCGCCATGAGGTGCGCGTCCATCGGGCCCTGGGCCGCAGCCGGGTCGCCCTCGGCGTGGAACATGGCGCACAGGGTGCGCGCGCCCTCCGGGATGGGAACGGGGCCGACCTTGTACTCGGCACTGCCGTTGGTGCCGGCGAGCATCGGGCCGGGCTCCTCGGCCGTGCCGTTGTGGATCATCAGGTCGAGGCTGCCGACGATGAGGCTCGGGCCGGCGTTCGTGACGTTCGCGACGAGCGTGATGGTGCGCGCGCCGGCCGGGATGTCCACGGTCCACGACGCGTCCTTCATGTTGCCCGTGCTCTGGTTCGCCGCCGGGATGTGGGCGTAGGGCCCGACGTGGAGGTCGTGCTCCTGCGCTGAGAAGACCGGCCGCGGCGCACCGTGCAGCGTGCGGTTGGCGTGGTCGCCCTCGGTCATGTTCATGGCCGCCGCGCCCGTCGGGGGCTCGCCCGCGGGCTGGACCGGGGACTCGTCGGCGTGGGGCTGGGCGGTGCAGCCGGCGAGGAGGAAGACCACGACCCACACCCAGGCGCGCATGCCGGCGCAAGCGAGCGGACAGGACATGAAGGTTGCCTGGTTCGCGCATGCAGGCGAAGCGACCGGCGAAGCCTCATCAGGCCTGCGGGGCTTGACCGCGCGTGGCAGCGGAGCTGGGCGGCGTGCGCGTGGCGTACGAGGAGCACGGCCTGACGCTCCACGGCCCGACGGGCCCGCTGCGCCTCGACCCGACCAAGGCTGGGCCGGGGCCGGCCATCGTGAGCCACGCCCACCTCGACCACCTCAGCAACAAGGCGCACATGACGGCGCCGACGCGGGACTTCCTCGCCGCGCGCACGGGCAGCGTGGAAGCGACGACGATGCCCATGGGGCAAACGGTGCCGCTCGCCGGCTTCGACGTGATGCTGCATCCTGCCGGGCATTGCCTGGGCGCGGCCATGGTCGAGGCGGCGGGCGTGCTCTACACCGGCGACTTCAACCCCGCTCCAGCGTTGACCACGCCCGCGGCGAAGCCGGTTTGCTGCGACGTGCTCGTCATGGAGAGCACGTACGGCGACCCGCGCTTCCGCCTGCCGCCGCGCGAGCTCGTGCTGGCGAGCATGAACGCCTGGCTCGACCGGACGCTGCCCGAGGCGGGCGTGGCGCTCGGTTCCTACCAGCTCGGCCGGGCCCAGGAGCTCGTCGCCATCCTCAACGCGCGCGGCGTGGAGCCAGCGGTCACGCCCGACATCTTCGCCCTGTGCGACATCTACGTGCGGCACGGCGTGCCCTTGCGCTTCCGCGCGGCGAGCGCGGACGAGATGTACGGCGCGCTGCAGCCGGGCCAGGCCATGGTCGTGCCCCGGAACTTCCTCGGCCAGACGGAGGCGTTCGCGCGGCACCTCGACGAGGCCAAGGCACGCGCCGCGTACATCAGCGGCTGGTGCGGCGTGTACAGCTACCACGACAAGTACCGCATCGACGCCCAGTTCGCCCTCACCGACCACGCCAGCTTCGACCAGCTCCTGGAGTTCGCGCGCGCGTGCAAGCCGCGGCGCGTCATCACCTGCATGGGCCGGCCGGAGGCCTTGGCGCGCGAGGTCACGCGGCAGCTCGGCATCCCGGCGCAGGCGATGGGGTGAGGCGCGTGGAGGCCGAGCCCTTGCCCGCGAAGGGCGAGGCCGGAACGCGCCCTGCATCCTGGCCGCGCGCGGCCCGCGTCCTCGTCCTGACCAGCCCGTTGTTCGCCTGCACCGCGCTCGTCGGGCCGCTCAGCATCGCGTACCAGCACGCGCTCGGCCTGGGCCCGGAGGCCATCGGCCTGCTCGCAGCGGGCAGCAACGCGCTTGGCTTCGCCATGCTCCTCGTGGGCGGATGGGCCGCGCAGCGCTGGGGCAGGTTGGCGACGATGAGCCTGTTCGACGTGCTCGGCTTCGTCGTGCCCTTCGCCTGGCTCGCGCTCGCGCGCGGCCCGGAGGACGTGGTCGCGGCCTCGTTGCTCGGCGCGGCGGGTCAGGCGGCGAACGTGGCCTACGGCGCGCTGCTCATGGCCGACCTCGGCGAAGGGCAGCGGCCGCGCGTGCTGGCGTGGGAGCACCTCCTGCTCGCGGGCGCGAGCGCCGCGCTCCCCCTGCTGACGAGCCGGCTCGCCGCGGAGCAGGGCTTGCTCCCAGCGGGACGCCTGCTGTACCTCGCAGCGGCGGGGGGCGTGCTGCTCATGGTGCTCGTGCGCGTGGCGCTGCTGCGCTCGCGCGGCGGCTGGACCGCACCCATCCGCGTCCCGCTACGGGAAGCGCTGCGCGCGCTGCGGTCGGCGCGCACCGGGCCGGTGCTGCTGTGCGGAGCGCTCCTGGCTGCGGGTGGCGCGCTGGGCTTGCTGACGCAGGTGCGCATCACGGAGGCGCTGCGCCTCGACCCGGCGCTCCTCGGGCTGTTCGCGTCGGTGATGACCGCGGCCGACCTCGCGGCCACGGCGCTCCTCGCGCGGGTTCGTGCGCGAGCACGCGCCATCGCCCTGCTCGGCCTGCTGCTCGCGGCGCTCGGCGTGGGCCTGTTCGCGGTCGCCGGCGGCGCAACGCTCGTGCTGCTGAGCGCGGCCATCGTGGGCATCGCCGGGCCGCTCGCCGGGCTGGGCACGGGCGCGCTGCTGCACGACGCGGTGCCCGAGGCCTTGCGCGACCACGCGAGCACGGCGCAGCTCGCGGCGCGGACCATCGGGACGTTCGTCGGCAGCGCGCTGTCGGGAGCGCTGTACGCGCTCGATCCGGCCATGCCCTGGTGGTGCGCCGCCGGGGTGTTCGCGTTGGCGATGGTGAGCCTTGCCCCGGCAAGGTTCATGCCCATGAAGGGCGAGGCGGATGCGTGAGACGGCAAGGCGTCCGCACGCGCACCCTGGGCGTGGCCTGGGAGGAGCGCTTCCTGGCCGCGGTGCGAAAGGCGCGGGAGCAGAAGCTCATCGGCGCACCGGAGGCGGACCGGCTGCGCCGCATCGCCGGCGCGTACGATTGCGTCAAATGCCGGCAGGAGCACCGCACAGAGAGCGCGCTCGGCAAGAAGCATCTGCGACTCCAGCCCCCGCCGCCGGCGACGCCCGGGGAGGTACCGAAGAAGGGCAAGCCGCTGCCGGTGAAGCTCGCCGCGCTGGCGAAGGCAGCAGGCCGGCCAGCGCGGGCGAAGCTGACGCGGAAGGACGGCGGCCCGGAGCCGGCCCGGATGCCCCGCCGCGCGGCGAAGCGGTGACGTGGCGCGGGTGCCGACGCGCCGGCCGGCCCTGCCGCTCCCGCCGCGGCCGACGATTGCCCGCTGCACCACGCAAAGGCGGCCGCGGGCGGCGCCGCGCACGGCGCACCCGCCGGAGGTGCGTGGAGCGCGGCATCGCCCGGCCACCCACGGCGCGGTGACGCGCCGCAGGCAATCCTTCTCCGCGTTTGCGCCGCTCCCCGCGCATGAAGGCCGCAGGCGCGCTCCTCCTCACCCTGCTTCCCGTGCCCGTCGCGATGGGCGCGGAGCCGATGTTCCACGCCATCACGCTGTTCGCCGATGGGACGGTGCGCGAACAGACGGTGGACGCCATCGACGCTACACCGGCACGGCCCCCCTGACCAACGACTACACCACGGGCACCTACTCCGACGTCCCCATCGCCACAACCATCTACGACACCGACTGCGCCGGCATGCAGCCGGCATGCTACGCCGGCGACATCCAGAGCGTGCTCTTCAGTGCCAGCGCCGAGCTGCGCTTCACGTGCAGCCAGGTGTACGCGGCGAAGTTCTGGCAGTACGTCTGCCACACGAGCGGCACGTTCCCGGCGAGCGGGCCGTTCACGCTCAAGTGCCACGCCCGGCTCCGGCTCACGACCGACCCGGAGCAGGCTGGGAGCGGGCAGACCGGCGGCCTGGGCGGCTGGGGCTGCAACGTCGCGCACTACCCCAACCCGTGGGGCTGACCTGGCGCGACGCGGGTGGCGCGCGGGGAAGGCGTCACGGCCGCGTTCGCAGCGCCGCGTCGTCCGATCCCACGCGCCTCGGACGGCCCGAAGATCGCTCCTCTCCCCGCTCACGGGAACGGCAGGCACGCCTCCACGCCCGGCGCGCCCAGGCCGGGGAAGCTGAAGTCCACGCCCCGGTCATCCGCCCCGATCCAGACGATGAGCTGCGCGAGGAACTCCGGGATGACGACGTTGTTCGCGTTGTTGTACGGGCTGGCGAGGAAGTACCACGTGCCGCCGTCGGCGTGCGCCTCGTTGTCCCAGCTCCCGGAGAGCGGAGGGTCGAGGGAGATGGGCAGGTAGATGTCCCACGTCACCTCGATGAACAGGATGCAGGGCGAGGAGATGGTCACGGGCACCTGCCACGTGCCCTCGCTGTGCTTCGCCCCGTAGAAGCGCACCTTGTCCAGGCTGAAGTGGTCCCCGCCGAGCGGGCTGAAGGCGTCGAACGGGCTGATACAGTAATCCGTGTCCACGATGCACACCTCGACGCCCCCGCCGGCGGTGATGTCCACGAAGCCGTGGGAGTCGCCCCAGTCCAGGTCGAACGCGCTGTAGTCGCCCTCGATCTTGCTGATGAAGCCCGTCTTCGCCGTCATGCGGTCCCCGAGGCCGGCGACGTGGATGGACAGGTTGACCATGTCCATCTCGATGGTCGCCCCGAAGCCGACCTTGAACAGGAAGCGCAGCGGGTCGATGTCGAAGCACCACTGCGTGCCCCAGCCGTCGAAGCTGGGCTGGCCCATCGAGGCTGGGATGACCACGGTGACGTCGCCCGTGTCGTGGTCCGGCGACTTGAACTCGAAGTAGTCGATGGGCACGTCGTCCTCCTCGTGCGCCGAGCAGTCGCCGCGCTCGTCGATGATGGTCTTCGTCGTCGCCTCGTCCGCGACCGTGTTCATCTCGAACGTGCGGCCGATGTCCGTGGCGTGGACCTCGATGTCCGTGTCGCCGCTCGCCGAGGTGACGGTGATGTCCGCGTCCAGGTCGAGCTGGTTCGGGTCGACGACGTTGTCCGGGTCGGTCGCGGTATAGTGCACGTTCGGCCCGGCCTCGTTCTTCGTCAGGTCGAGGGTGAACGCGGCGGGGATCTGCGCCAGGTCGAACCCGCCGGTGAACGTGCCCAGGCCGAGGTCGAGGTGGACGAGGTTGACGCCGCCCGCGGAGCGGTACTGGATGGTGGTGTCGAGCGGGTCGTCGTCGGAGAAACGGTTGTCCTGCAGGGTGAAGTCCGCGGAGGGCACGCCGGTCGCGCTTGGGATGTTGCTCACCGTGAACCCGACGGTCTTGTCGCTGAGCGCCAGGTCGGCCTCGACCGCGACCGGGCCGGCGATGGCCGGGGTGGTGGACAGCGTGAACCGCGTGCTGTCCGGCTCGAACTTGTCCACCGTGACCTTGTCCTTGTGCACGAAGGAGCCGCCGAGGAAGCGCGTGCCCGAGGCGGGCTGCACGCCGTGCACCGTGATGTCTGCGGCGACGGAGCCGGAGCCGGGCTTGGGGTCGATGTCGATGCGCAGCTGCAGGTCGGGCTTCGTCGGGGCCCAGCCCTGCATCTCGAACGCGCCCGCGTCCGTGTCCACCTGGATGAGGGTGCCGACGCCCGTGACCGCGCCGCGCACCTTCACGTTGCCGTCCGCGTCGACGTGCAGGGCGATGCCGTGGTCGAACGCGACGGGGGCGGGCATGGCCTGCAGCCCGGCGGGCACGCCCAGCTCCGCGGCCAGCTGCAGGTCGAACGGCTCCTCCGCCTGGTACTTGATGACCTTGCCCGTGTCGAGGCGGACGTGCGTGGGCAGGGGGTCGATGGTGCCGTAGATGAGGGCCTGCTTCCCGTCGCTCGCGCGCGCGTCCACGGAGACGATGAACTGCTGGTGGTCGAGCGAATCGACCTGCACGCTCATGCTGTCCTCGCCATCGGCGTCGAAGCCCTTCTCGAACGTCAGCGCGGTCAGGTCCTGCAGCTCGAACACGACGGCGTCGTGCTGCTGCGCGGCGTCGAGCGCGGCGCAGAAGTGGTCTTGGCCATCCTGGAACGCGCAGCCGGGCGGGAAGGGCAGCGGGCTCGGCTGCAGGCCCGCGCCTTGGAAGTTGTGCGCCTCGAGGCGGAGCGAGCCGAGGGGCGTGGGCTGCTGGTCGTCGTCCGTGACCTGGAAGGCGAACTTCGTCTCCTGGAAGATGCTCGTGTTCCAGTCCGCGTACCAGGCGGTGGGGATGTCGAGCAGCTCGACCTGGAGGTCGAAGATGCCGGCGTCGGGCGTGGGCACGGAGCCGGAGGCGGTGATGCTGGGCACGACGTCGCTCGCGCTGTACGCGATGCGCTTGTCCGGCAGGTCGGCGTCGAGCACGACCTCGTCCGGCACGCCTTTCGCCTCGACGTGCAGCAGCAGCGGCGGCTGGCCCTTGTCGCTGAAGTCGAGGACGACGTCGTCGATGGTCTGGCCGAAGGCGCGGTACGTGTTCACCGTGCCGACGACGTCCATCGTCACGCGGTCCGGGACCTTGTCCACGTACCCGGTGGCGAGCGCGCCCGGCACGTCCACGCTGTACTTCATGAAGTGCTGGCCGCCGTTGCGCACGTCGATGTGCGTCTCGTTGCTGCGCATGTCCGCCTTCACGTACTGCAGGCTGGGGTGCTGCGCGTCGAGGCGCACGAAGCTCGTGTTCACGCCGGAGACGGGCACGACGTATTGGTAGAGCGACACGTGGTCCTCCGGCGGCTGGGCGCCGAGGAACGCGCCGTCCGTGGTGAAGGCGAGGGTGAGGTCCTCGACCGTCCCACTCGCCTGCGCGCCGGAAGCGCTGGACCGCGCGTCGAACTCCGTGAAGTCGTCGGCCGTGCGCAGTTCGACGTAGGGCGGGAGGCGCTGCACGCCGACCTGGAACGCCAACCCAGCGGGGTTGCCGTGCAGGAACGTGGCGTAGTCCACGCTCGCCGGGCCGAGGCCGTCGTTGCCGTCGTAGACGAGGGTGTGCGGGTCGCCGTTGGAATCCCAGCTGACGGTGAACTGCGCCGGGATGTCGGCGACGCTGAACGCGCCCGCGTTGCCGACGTCGCTCGTGTGGTTCAGCGTGGCGAAGGCCCCGGTGACGAGCGGGATGACCGTGCTCGCCGTGTAGCCGATGCTGCCTTGCCCCTCCTTGTCCGTGTGCAGCTGAAGGTCCACGTCCTGCGGCAGCTCGTGGATGATGGCCGAGCCTTCGATGGCGGTGAGCGGGTCGTCGTGCGCGTAGCTCGCCGTGATGGTGCCGATGAGCGCGTTCGCGTTGTAGTGCAGGTGCGCCCCGTCCGTGAGGCGCTCGTACTCCACGTCCACGCGCGTCGGGAGCTTGTCGATGATGGCCTCGGCCTTCGTCGTGTTCGCCGTGGGCGTCGTCTGCTCGTCCGTGTAGGTGACGGTGAGCAGCGGGCTCTCGCTCGCGCGCAGCGTGGCCGTGAGGTGGCTGCCGTCGAGCAAGGCGTCGATGTCCATGCCCAGGTCGGGCACGGGCGTCATGTGCGCGCTGACGGTCGTGGGGTTGACGGGTTGGCCGTCCTGCACCTCGCTGACCTCGGCGAACAGCGTCACGTCCTCCCCGGGCTGCTCGAACGTGATGTTGAGCCGGCCGAGCAGCTCCCCGCCGAGGAGCGCGGCCAGGTCCTCGACCTTGAACTTCATCGTCGTGACCTCGGGGATCTTGCTCGTGGTCCCGTCCACGCCGATGCGGATGATGTCGTTCGTGTCGTCGGTCGGGGTGAGGATGTGGTACGCGGCCCAGGCGCGGGCCGGGAGGTCGGCGGGCGCGATGACCTGGTCGCCGTCGAGGAGCGCCGTCGGGAGGAGGTTCGTCGTCAGCTCATCCCCGACGAGGTGGGCGAAGCAGCTCGCGTCGAGGTGCAGGTGCTGCGGGTCGGGCACGACCGACGCGGCGCACGGCAGCGTCGCGAGGAGCTGGTCGAGGGAGGCGATGGTCGAGATGCGGAGCGTGACGCCGAGGCCGGGCGTGGCGGCGGTGTCGAGGGCGTCCTGCGCGCTGGCCTGGGCGATGGCGAGCAGCTCGTCCGCCGTCGGCGGGACATGGGGCGTGTCCGGGAGCAGGACGGGCGCGAGCAGCACGAGCAGGTCCGGCACGGCATCGCCGGTGATGTCGAGGAGCACGGGCGTGTCGAACGGGACGGGCACGGGCGAGCACACCACCGGCCCGCTCACGAGCTGGCCGCACGCGGTGTAGAGCGCATCTTGCACGATGTCCACCGGCGTGCCGGTCGTGACGATGCGCGTCGGCTGCGGCTCGAGGAGCTTGCGCAGCGCGTCCTGCTCCGTAG
>JAIVGT010000211.1 GCA_020201485.1 Halobacteriales archaeon | reverse complement strand
GCTTCCACGACAACACCACCCCGGTCACGCGCGACCCGGTGCGGAACAGCGACCCCATGCTCTGGGTGGACCCGGTCACGGACCGCGTCTTCGCCCCGTTCATGTTCCCGACCCTGGCGTGCAGCGAGGGCGTGTGGAGCGACCGGCCCATGGCGTGCGGCCTGCCCGGCATCGACCACCAGAAGCTCGCCACGGGCGGGTACACGAAGGACAACGGCCTGCTCATGCTCCCGCCCGTCCTCGGCTCCGACTACCCGAACGTGGTCTACTTCTGCTACAACGACATCAAGTCGCAGGAGGAGGGCAACGGCCCGTCCACTCGGTGCGCCATGAGCACCGACGGCGGCAGCACGTATCCCACCGACAACGAGGTGGCGAACGCCGGCCAGTGCGGCGGCATCAACGGGCATCCGGCCGCGGCCCCGAACGGCACGGTGTTCGTGCCCCTCGGCCTGGACTGCGGGCAGCCCACGGTCGCGCGCAGCTTCGCAGCAAGGACGCGTTCACCACGATCAGCCGGCCCATCCGTGTCAGCCCGCCGGACGTGACGAGCACGCGCTTCCTCGCCATGACGGGCGGGGACGACGGGAAGCTCGCCTTCGCCTACCTCGGCACGCGCGACGTGGCGAGCGCGGCGAGCGATGCCACCGACGACACGCGCTGGCACCTGTTCGTGACCATGACCTACGACGCGGCGGGCACGAGCCCGACGTTCGTCACGCAGCAGGTCACGAACGACACCGACCCGGTGCAGATCGGCTACATGTGGGAAGGCGGGGGCGGGGACCCGGCGCGCAACCTGCTCGACTTCATCGACATGGTCGCAGACAAGGACGGCCGCATCTACGTCGCGTTCACGGACGGCTGCACGAAGGACTGCGCGGGCAACCTCACCGCGACGAAGCTGCAGAGCCGCAGCCGGGACACGGCGCTCGCCGTGCTCGAGACCGGGCCGCTGCTCCGCGCGCATCCCGTGGACCTTAAGGCCAGGGGCAACGCGACCTTCTTGGCTCTGCCGCGCCTTCCCTGAGCCATGCCCGAGCCGGTGAACCTGGCGGAGAAGCTGGGCCTGGTGAAGGAGCCCTGGAAGCCGGCCATCGTGGGCGAGGTGAACGACGCCTACGTCAAGGTGGCGAAGTTCCAGGGCGCGTTCACCTGGCACCACCACGAGCACGAGGACGAGCTGTTCCTCGTGGTGAAGGGGACGCTCACCATCCGGTTCCGCGACGGCGACCGCGTGCTGGGCCCGGGCGAGTTCATCGTCGTGCCCAGGGGCGTGGAGCACTGCCCGGTGGCGGAGGAGGAGGTGCACGCCGTGCTCATCGAGCCGAAGGGCACGCTGAACACGGGCAACGTGCGCGAGGCGCGCACGCGCGACACGCTGGAGCGGATGTGACCTCAGTCGAGCACGAGGCAGCCGATGAGGAGGACGGGCGGCGGGGGGAGGCGCGTGCACAGGCCGAGGATGGCAAACACCTCGCCGATGCACGTCTCGGCCAGCCCGTGCTGCCCGAGGTTCCAGCTCCGAGGAGGGCGCGCATGGGGCTCGGCCTGGCACGCGATGGATGGAAGAAGAAGCCGCCCAGCCGGTTGGCTGGCGGTCGCGGTTCAGTTCAGCGAGCTGCACACGCGCGACAGCTCGTCGTAGGGCGTGGGGACGGACACGCAGTCGCGCACGACGATGCTCACCACGGTCCAGGCCACGATGCACGGCCCGTAGAGCGGGGAGCCCGTGAACACGATGTAGCACACGTACGGCATGATCTCCGCCTGCGGGGCTACGGAGGGACGGGGGTCGGCCGCGGGCGCGGCGAGCGCGGTCGGGACGGTCAGCAGCAGGCTCAGCACGGCAGCTCCGAGGAGGGCGCGCATGGGGCTCGGCCTGGCACGCGATGGATGGAAGAAGAAGCCGCCCAGCCGGGTGGCTGGCGGTCAGAAGACGACGCAGGCGAGGAACCCGGCCACCGGGAGGCAGGGGTTCGGCGGGTGGTAGGGCGCGAGCCAGGGCAGGTCGGGCGTGGTCACGACCGTGGGCACGGAGCAGGGCTGGAGGCAGCCCTCGACCCGGGCGTGCCAGGCCTCGGCCGGGGTGGCGATGGTCAGCAGGGCGATGCTCGCGAGCACGATGACGCGCAGCGGGAGGGACATGGGGCGGCGAAGGGCGTCCGGGCCGACCTGGACCGCCAGGCGGTCGCCTGGTCCGGCTTCATGCCCGCGGGACGCCTGGCCGGCCATGACGCGCTCCGCGTGGTGCCGCCGATGACCGCCACCGTGAAGGGACCGCAGCGCCCTGCGCCCGGCATGGCGAGCGGCCCGGCGGACGTGGACTACGGCAGCCTCGCGGAGTTCCTCGCCGCGCTCGCCTACCCGGCGCGGCTGGAGCTGCTGCGCATCCTGCGCTTCCCCCACCTCGTGTCCGACATCCGGCTCAGCCCGCTGCGCGTCGAGCCGGGCGAGAACCCGGAGCGGACCGCGAGCAAGCAGACCATCCAGGCCCACCTCGACAAGCTCGTGGACGCGGACCTGGTGCGCGTCGAGCCGGCGGGCGAGGGGTCGCGCGGGGCCAACGTGTACACCGTGAACAGCCAGAAGGTGTACGCGGTCACGGAGGACCTGCGCAAGGTCTCGACGCTGTACGCGGGACGGGGCGCGGTGGGCGAGGTCACGGGCACGCTGGGCGCGGCACCGGGCGAGGCGACGCGCGCCAAGGGCCCCCGCCTCGTCCTGGTGCACGGCCTGTACGAGGGCAAGAGCTTCCCCCTCGACGCGCGCCTGGCCGCGGACGGGCAATGGGTCATCGGCCGGCGGCGGGGCATCGCGGTCTCCCTCGACTACGACCCGTACGTGAGCCTGGAGAACAGCGTGGTGCGGCGCGACGGGGAGCGCTTCCTGCTCGAGGACGTGCCCGGCAGCAAGAACGGCACGAGCGTCGATTGGGAGCCCATCCCGAAGGGCCGCGCGCATGCCCTCCGCCCGGCCCAGGTCATCGGCGTCGGGCGCTCGCTCCTCGTGTTCGCGCAAGACTGAGGCGCGACCGCCAGCCAAGCGGCTGGGCGGCATGGATACGTCGCGGCGCGTTCGCGGTCCCATGCAGCCCGCAGCCTTCGCCGCCATCGCCCTGTTGCTCGTCGCCGGATTGTCGGGATGCCTCGGCGTGAGCCAGGCACCATCCAGCGGCTCCGGCCCGGGGGACCCGTCGCGTGCGGCCAACCCGCAAGTCTCGTCGCCACCCGCGGGCAGCGGTGCCGCCGCCGCTTCGCGGGTTGGAGCGGGCCCTGGGGTCGTCGAGGTCCCGGTGACCGCGGACATCTCGTCCCCGGGCCTCTTCTTCGCCGACCAGGCGGAGTGCTTCCCCAACGGGACGTGCGTCTACTACGGGACGGAGACGGTGCTGATGTCCGGCGCGTGGAACGGCACGACCATCGACTCGGGCCACATCTACTACGCCGCCGACGGCTCCGCCACCGTCGTGGGCACGCAGACCTTCACCGGCACGCTCGCCGGCTGCGGCGCGGGCTCGGTGACCTTCACCTACATCGGGGCCGGCTCCGCCCTGGCCACGCCCGACGAGCGCGGCTGGACGCCGGGCTCGGAGAACCTCACGCTCGTCCCCGGCTCGCAGACCACCGGCTTCGCCGGCCTCCTGGACGCGCGCATCGAGGAGGACTTCAACATCAGCCTCGTGGACTACGCGGCCGCTGGCACGGCGCACGGCACGGCCTGGTGCAAGCCGGCGGACGTGCCGCCCCCGGCGAGCCGCGACGGCGCGCGCGCGGTCGCGCTGTCCGGTCCGCTGTCCACCCTCGGCACGTCGAAGATCGAGGTCGTGGACTGCGACCAGGCGAGGCCCGAGCAGTGCGGCGAGGTGTACGGCACGGAGACCGTCGACATCTCCGGGCCGTGGAACGGCACCATCATCGACCACGTGCACTTCCACTACCTGCCCGACGGCTCCGCGACGTACGTGGCGCTGCGAACGTTCATCGGCTCCATCGCCGGCTGCGGCTCCGGCACGCTCCAGCTCCTCGGCCAGGGCACGACGGACGCCGAGCCCGACCCGGCGGTGCCAGGCTACACGGACATCCATGACCTCATGACCCTCGCGCCCGGCTCCACCACGACGGGCTTCGCCGGCCTGGTGGACCTCGGATCCACGCTCGAAGGCGTCATCAACATGGCGACGTTCGCCGGGCACGGCCAGCTCGAGGGCACCGCGTGGTGCCGTGGGCCGCAGCCGGCCGCGCCGAGCCGGGCCGGCGCGAGCGAGATCCGCATCGACCAGGCGTTCACCTCGCCCGGCATGCACCTCGTGCCCGACGCCAACAGCTGCGACCCCGCCATCGAGGACGTGTGCGAGGTCCAGAACTCGCAGCTCTTCCTCCTCCGCGGGACGATGACGGGCACGATGCTCGACATCAACCGCGTGCGGTTCCACCCCGACGGGTCCATCCGGGAGAACGCCGAGCGCATCTTCACCGGCTCCATCGCCGGCTGCGGCTCTGGCACGCTCACGCTGGAGATCCGGGGCACGGCTCCGCCCGTCGCGCCCGACCTCGCGCGGCCGGGCTACGTCCGCATCGAGGAAGCACCGATGGCCTTGGTCGCGGGAGGGACGAGCCTGGGCTTCGCGGGCATGCGGGACGCGGTCATCACCGACCAGGGCGACGTGCACGGCGACATCGCGGTCGGCGAGGGCGACGCCACGATGACCGGCACGCTGTGGTGCACGCCCTCCGGCGGCGAGGCTGCGGCGGCGATGCCGGCCACGAGCCCGTCCGAGCCGCCCTGCACGCGCCCGGGCATCTCCCTGGCCTGCCCCTTCGTGGCCTAGCCCGCGCCGATGGCCGCGTCGAGCGCCGCGCGCATCTCTTCCGCGCTCGCGAACCGGTCCTCGGGGACGGGGGCGATGGCTTTCGCGAACCAGGCGCGGAGCGCGGCGGGGAGGGCGGGGTCGTCGAAGGGCCGCCCCGCGCCCACCCGCATCTGCATCTCGACGGGGTTCTCGCCCTCCAACGGCTCGACGAGCGCGTGCCCGGTGAGCGCCTCGTACAGCGTCGCGCCTGCGCTGTACAGGTCGCTGCGCGGGGTGACGCGCTTGCCCCTGGCCTGCTCCGGGGCCATGTACTGGATGCTCCCCAGGGCTGCGCCGCCCATCGTCGCCTCGAAGCCGGGCAGGCGGGCGATGCCGAAGTCGGAGAGCTTGGCGTGGCCGTCCCGCGTCAGGAGCACGTTGCTCGGCTTGACGTCGCGGTGGACGGAGCCGGTGGCGTGGACCGCGGCCAACCCGGCGAGCAGGTCGTAGCCGACGCGGGCGAAGGCGGCCGGGGCGAGGGGCCCGCTGGCCGCGATGCGGTCCTTCAGGGAGCCGCCGGGCACGAACTCCATCACGAGCAACGCTTCGCGCCCCAGGTCCTCCACGTCGTACACGCGCACCACGTTCGGATGGTCGATGGCCGCCCCGGCCCGGGCCTCGCGGATGGCCGCCGCCTGGTCGCGGTTCGCCAAGGTCTTGAGCACCACGCCGCGGTGCATGCGCACGTCCTGGGCGAGGAACACGCGGCCGCCGCTGCCCGCCCCGAGTTCCCGCTCGACGCGGTACTTGCCGAGGACGAGGGCGCCCGGGGCGACCGACCCGACCTCGCGCGCCGGACCCGGGTCGATGCGCGCGAGGCGCCTGCGGAGGAGGAAGAGGCCGGTGCCACCCGCCGCGCCCACGGCGACCACGCCCACGAGGAGAAGGGTGAGCGGAAGGTTCTCCGACGCGAGCGGCGACGCGAGCCATGCCGGTCGCGCCGGGGCAGCCTGGGATGCGACGTGGAACGTCATGGGCTGGCTGGCGGTCTGCCGCGCCTCGTTCCGCACGAAGAAGCGCGCGGCGAAGTCGCCCGCGCTGGCGTAGGTGTGGGCGAGCCTGGGGCTGGGGTCCCATTCCGAGACCGTCCCGTCGCCCCAATCCGCCCGGAACGCGCTGGCCGGGCCGTCGGCGCCGGGTCCGGTGCGAGCCATGTCCACCTCCACGCGGGACCCCGCCGTCGGTGAGGCATCCGACACCGCGACCTCGGGCTGCAGGGAGAGGCTCGTCCGGCCGAGCACGAAGAACGTGGAATACATCACCACCACGAGAAGGCCATCGGCGAGCATGACGGCGGGATAGGGGCCGTCGAAGAGCTGGGACCACAGGACGCGGCCGTCGCGCGTGTCCCGCGCCTCCAACGTGTCGTGGAACGCCGCGTCCCGGGACACGACGTAGAGCCGGTCCTGCGCCACGAAGGCGTAGCTTCCCGGGAAGGAGCGGTCCGGCGGGAGCTCCTGGTGCCACGCGACGTTGAGCCTCTCGTCGACGCGCCAGAGGTTCGTCCCGGCGGCAGCGAAGATGGAGCCGTTCGAGAGCACGAGGGGGGACCCGTCGTCGGGCGGCTGCGACGTGTTCGCGAGCGGCATCTCGAGGGCGTGGATCAAGGCCGGAGTGTACAGCGTGAGAAGCCTCTCGCCCGGGGGAGCCGTGGACGATGGGTGCTCGTGCGGGTCGTTCTTGAACGCCAGCACGCGGTCGTCCCCCGTGACGAGCCCGGGTTCGTGGGGGCTGGGGTCGTTGCGGAAGCCGGCCGTCGTCGGATGGTGGCCGAACCGCGGCTCGCTCGGCCCCGGCAGCGGCGAGAAGCTCGGCTCCTGCTCCCCCGGGGCAGTGCCGTTCTCCGGATAGAGCACCCAGGCGTCCCAGTAGTAACCGGTGACCGGAGACGCTGCCGAGACGGCGACCTGCGCCGCGGTGACGGCGACGACCCATCCCGCGGCGACCGAGATGCCGACAGGGATGATGGGACCCGGCGACACGGGCGCGCCGAGGCCGCCGGCGACCTGACCCGGGGCGGTGGTGCCGTCCGTCTCCGCCGTCCAGTTCCAGGCGAGGCGACCCGTCGCCGCCTCCAACGCCTGCACGGTGATGACGGCGGCGGCCGCCAGCGGCGCCACGCAGACGACGAAGAGCGTTCCGTTCCACACGGCGGGGGCGGCGCATGTCATCGAGGGGACGCCCTGCCCTGCGCGCGCAGCGACCGGCGTTCCCGCGCCCACGTCCGCGGCCCACACGAGCGCGCGCGTCGCGAGGTCGTAGGCCTCGGCGTGCCCGCCGTCGGCCACGAGGAAGAGCCGGCTCCCGTCGCTCGCGCCGCGCATGCCGGGACGCGGCGCGTCGAGGAAGCGCTGCATGACGCCCGTCTCCAGGTGCATGCTCCAGACGAATCGAGCGGCGGGCGAGGCGGGTGAGGACCGCGCCACGAAGTAGGCCTGGTGCCCGACCACCGCGAGCATGTCCTCGAAGAGCGTCGTGCTGCGCACATAGGAGATGTCGCCCCACTCGGGCCCCGCCTGGTTCGCCTCGCCCGTGCGCCCGGCGTCGTATGCGAGCTGCAGCCAGTCCCCTCGCGCGGCGGGCGCGCAGAGGAGCAGGGCGAGGAGGAGCGCCGGGGCGAGGCTGCGATGGTCCCGGCTCCGCTCGCCCATGCGCCTCGTCGCCCCGCCCGAGCAAGCGCGCGAACAGGCCTTCATCGTTTCGGATGTTTCAGGGCCGGGCGCGCTCCAAGGCCAGCACGCGGGTCCCGCTCACGAGGAGGAGCGTCTTCCGCACGCTGTGGGCGAGGCGGACCACGCCCGCGATGTCCGGCCAGGGGCAGGTGAAGCCCTCGGGCAGCGCGTGGGCCAGGTACTCGGCGTGGGCCCGCTCCGGGTCCTCGGCGTAGGCACGGAAATGCGTGCCGTACTTGTAGCCGGTCTTCACCACGAGGCCGCGCGCGCGCAGGGCGCGGTAGGCGTCGTGGCGCAGGGCGAAGTCGCGCTGCTGCCGCGCGGCGTGCGCGATGAGCTGCCCCGGCCGGAGGGGCTGGCCGGTCTGCGCGTCCCGCAGGGCCAGGCCCCGCTCCTCCTCCAGCCACAGCGCCTCGGTCAGGCTGAGCAGGAGCGCGTCGCCCAGCGGCCGGCCGAGGAACTCGGCGCGCAGGTCCGCGGCCAGCTTCGCCTCCCAGAGCACGGCCCGGTCGCGCAGCACCTGCGCCTCGCCGTGCAGGCGCGCCGTCGAAGGCTTCGCGCTGCCCTTCGGCTCGCGCAGCGTCACGTCGTAATGCGTGATGTCGCCCTCCTCGTCCACGACCGCGAGCAGCAGCGCGCGGCCGTTCCTGCCCGCGGCCATGGCGTC
Source organism: Halobacteriales archaeon (assembly GCA_020201485.1). Lineage (GTDB taxonomy): Archaea > Thermoplasmatota > SW-10-69-26 > JACQPN01 > JAIVGT01 > JAIVGT01. The sequence goes on along the minus strand of JAIVGT010000211.1, from coordinate 2,601 downwards.
GCGCACGAGCTGCTCCAAATCGAAGGTGCCGGCCTCGCCCGCCACGCGCAGCAGGATGGCGCTCGGCGTCTTGCCCGGGAACCCCCCGCGCGGGAACACGTGGAAGGCGTCGCCGTCCGCCTTCATCACGTAGCCGCGCTTGCGCAGGTCGCGGAAGGCGAGCCAGCGCGTCTCGAACTGCGGGTCGAGGCGGGCCCCGAGCGCCAGCAGGTCGGCGATGCTGCTCCCGGCGACGTCGAGCCTGCGCTCCTCGCACAGGTACGCCGCCTCGAGCAGGTCGAGCTTCAGGGCTCCTCCCCGCTGCGGCTGCCCGAACGCCCCCTTGTTGTACAGCGTGCCCGCCTCGCGCTCGTCGGCCACCCACACATGGTCGCCGCGCAGCTCGCCGGGCATGGCTCACAGCTTCTTCTCGGCGTAGCTCAGCACGCTCTGGAACAGGGCCTGCCCGTCGCCCGGCCCCTCCGCCTTGCCCGTGCGCGTCCAGTCGGTGTGCTGCCACCGCCAGAATGCGCGCTCGGGATGGGGCATGAGGCCGACGACGTTGCCCGTGGGGTTGCTGATGCCGGCGATGTTCATCGGCGCGCCGTTCGGGTTCCACGGGTAGCCTGCTTGCTTGCCCTTGTCGTCCACGTAGCGGAACGCGACCTGGCCTTGCTCGTCGAGGCGCTCCAGGATCTTCGCCTGCAGCGCGCGCGGGAAGAGCAGCTTGCCCTCGGCGTGCGCGCTTGGGATGCTCAGCACCTTGCCCTTCGGCACCTTGCCGCTGAACGCGTTCTTGCCCTCGGCCTTCAGGAGCGTGGGCCGGCATTCGTAATGCCCGCTGTCGTTGATGTGGAGCACCGCCTCCGGCTCGGGCGCGACGGGCTGGTCGAAGCCCGGCAAGAGCCCCATCTCGACCATGATCTGGAAGCCGTTGCAGAAGCCGCCCACGGGCTTGCCCTGCGCGACGAAGCGCTCCAGGTCCTTGCCGATGGCGCTCTTCATGCGCGCGGCGAAAATGGCCCCGGCGCGGATGTAGTCGCCTGCGCTGAAGCCGCCCGGGAACATCATGACGTGGAAGTCGTCGAGGGTGCGGCGCAGCTCCGGGTCGCTCCGGCCGGTGAGCTGGTTGAGGTGCACCATCTCCGGCTGCGCGCCGAGGGCGGTGAAGGCGCGGTGCAGCTCTTCCTCGCAGTTGCTGCCCTCCATGCGCACGATGGCGACCTTGACCTCGCTCCGCTTCATCCGAGCACCCCCTGGAGCGCGCGGTCGAAGTGCTTGCGCGCTTCCTGCACGCTGAGCTTGAGCACGGTCCTCGTCGGCCCGCGCTTCGCGCTCGCGGCCTGCTTCGCCACGATGGCGTTGCCGCCCGTCGTGCCGATGCGGGCGAAGGGCACCCCGCGCTTCTTGAGGTGCGCCCCGAGCTTCCCCGGGCTCTTCGCCTCGACGAGCCAACGCGTCGGGGCCTCGCTGAACAGCCAGTGGTCCGCGCGGGATCCCTTCGGCACGTTGATGGTCGCGCCCACCGCGCCGCCCAGGCACATCTCGGCGAGCGTCACGGCCAGCCCGCCTTCGCTCACGTCGTGCACGGCCAGGCACAGCCCGGCTTGCACGGCGTCCGCGATGGCGCGGCATGCCTGCGGGGCGAGCTGGAGGTCCACGGCGGGCAGCGTGCTGCTGCGCGCGCCCTCGCCAGGTTGCGCGCCGCCTCGTCCACCGCGTCCAGGCTGCCGAGGTACGGGTCCACCTCGGTGTGCCGGGGGTTCACCCCGATGCTCAGCGCCAGGCCGCGCCAGGAGTCGTCGAAGGGCTTGAGCACGGTGGCGTCGCCGTGCGTGGGGTGCCCGATGCGGCCTTGCAGGGGCAGGATGGCCGTGCTGGCGCGCACCATGTGGTCGTACATGCGGAGCACGGGCTCCCGGCTCCCGACCTGCGGGTGGGCGAGCAGCTTCTTCAGCAGGCCGGTGTGGTCGCTGCGCTGCCTCGGCGGCTCCTCGACCTGCACGCGCTGCGGGGCGCGGCTGGGCCGGTGGTAGACCGGGCCGTCGTAGATGAACGGCAGGTCGCTCTCGAAGAGGGTCTGCCCTTGCCACTGCACGCGGAGGAGCGGGTCGTGGATGGCCTTGCCCACCACGGTGGCGTCCACGTCCCACAGACGCGCCACGGCGAGCACGCTCGCGAGCTGCGCGTCGCTCACCGCGAACATCATGCGCTCCTGGGACTCGCTGACCCAGATCTCCCACGGCGCCATGCCCGGCTGCTTCAGCTGGACCTTGTCGAGCCAGACCTCCGCGCCCAAGCCCGCGGCGAGGGCCATTTCGCCGACGACGCAGCTCATGCCTCCGCCTCCGAGGTCCTTCAGGCCGTTCAGCAGGCCGCGCGTGACGCATTCCCGCGTGACGTGGAGCACGGGCTCCTTCGTGATGGGGTCGCCGAGCTGCACCGCGCTCCGCCCCTCCTCCTCGCTCCCCTCGCCGAGCTGCGCGCTGGCAAAGGTCACGCCGTGGATGCCGTCGCGGCCCGTCCTGCCGCCGACGAGGACGAAGTTGTCCCCGACCTCCTTCACAGAGCTGTGCACGACCTCGCTCGCCTTGGCAACGCCCACGCAGCCGACGTTGACGA
>JAIVGT010000382.1 GCA_020201485.1 Halobacteriales archaeon | reverse complement strand
GACCTGTCCAGGGGGCTGGACCCGAAGCGGAGCCGGCTCCCTCATGGGCCGCGGGGAGCATGGCGGGGCGTGGAAGCGCAGGTCATCCACATCGTGGCCATGGCGCACGGCCGCGTCATCGGCAACGCGGGCCGGCTGCCCTGGCGCATCCCGGAGGACATGCGCCGCTTCCGCGAGACCACGACCGGGCACCCCGTGGTCATGGGGCGCAAGACCTACGACGCGCTGGGCAAGCCGCTCGCCGCGCGCACGAACGTCGTCGTCACCCGGCAGCGAGGCTTGCCGGTGCCGCCGGGCGTCCTCGTGGCTGCGAGCCCCGACGAGGCGGTGCGCGACGCGGCGCGCCTGGACCGGAAGGTGTTCGTCATCGGCGGCGCGGAGGTGTACGCGGCGACGCTGCCCGAGGCGACGGACGTGCTCGCGACCTTCGTGGACCTGCGCGTGCCGGGCGATGCGCGCTACCCGCGGCTCGACGCGGCGTGGCACGTCGCGGCGCGCGAGGATTTCGTCAGCGCCCCGGTCGCGCCCCGCGGCGACGCGCTGCGCGCGAGCTTCGTGCGCCTGACCCGCGGCGCGCGCGACGACGGGTGCGCGCTGTGCCATGCGCGCGCCGGGAAGGACGAGGACTGGCTGAGCGGCCTGCTCGCTGCCCTCGCCGCCTAGCCAACGTTCATGAAGCCGGCCCGCGATGGGCACGATGCCGATGCAAGCCTACCTCGACCTGCTGCGCCGCATCCTCGACGAGGGCGTGGACAAGCGCGACCGCACCGGCACCGGCACGCGCAGCGTCTTCGGGCGCCAGATGCGCGTGGACCTGCAGGCGGGCTTCCCCCTCCTCACGACGAAGAAGGTGAACTTCCCCGCCGTCGTCCACGAGCTGCTCTGGATCGTCGCCGGGGACACGAACATCCGCTACCTCGTGCAGAACAACGTGCGCATCTGGAACGAGTGGCCCTTCCAGCGCTGGCTCAAGGCGCAGGGCCTGGAAGCCCGGTTCCCCATGAACAGCCCCGCCTGGGACGGGGAGATGCAGCGCTTCATCGCGCGCATCCGGGACGATGCGGCATTCGCGCGGGAGTGGGGCGACCTGGGCCCGGTGTACGGCCGGCAATGGCGGGACTTCCACGGCGTGGACCAGCTGCGCTGGGTCATCGGCGAGATCCGGCGGAACCCGGACAGCCGGCGGCTCATCGTCAGCGCGTGGAACCCGTCGCAGGTCGAGGCCATGGCCCTTCCGCCCTGCCACGTCATGTTCCAGTTCTACGTCGCGCAAGGCAAGCTGAGCTGCCAGATGTACCAGCGGAGCTGCGACGTGTTCCTCGGCGTGCCGTTCAACCTCGCCAGCTACAGCCTGCTGACGATGATGGTGGCGCAGGTGACCGGCCACGAGCCGGGCGAGTTCGTGCACACCCTCGGCGACGCGCACCTGTACGCGAACCACGTCGAGCAGGCGAGGCTGCAGCTCACGCGCGCGCCCCGGCCCTTGCCCCGCCTGGAGATGGACCCGGCGGTGAAGGACATCGAGGCGTTCCGCATCGAGCACGTCGGGCTCAAGGGCTACGACCCGTGGCCGGCCATCCCGGCGCGCGTGGCCGTTTGAGCGGCCGTCGCCATCCCGCACAAGGCTTATGTAGATACGCCGTCTCAACGGGGCCGTGGCCTCCGACTTCGAGGGCGAGCTGCGGAAGTGGGGCAACTCCTACGCGGTGCGCGTCCCGAAGGACGTCGTGGAGAGCGAGGGGCTGCGCGAAGGAGCCAGGGTCCGGCTCCTCGTCCTGCGGCGACCGCGGCCGGGCGCGTGGGGCGCCCTGCGCGGCTGGAAGCTCGACCCGCAGGCGATGAAGGACGAGCTGCGCGAGGAGCATGACTGGTGAGTTCTTCTTCGACAGCTACGCGCTGGTCAGCCTCCTCGAGGGCCGCCCCGCCTACGCGCCGTACCGCGACCGGCCCGTGGTCTGCGAACGCTACAACCTCTACGAGCTGGCGTGCTTCATGGCGCGCTCCGGCTATCCCCCCGCCAAGTTCCGCACCGTGGTCCGCGACCTGCGCCCCCGCGTCTTGACGCCGACCCGGGCGCACATCGTCCGCGCCGCGGCGCTGCGGGCGGGCCGGCGGGGGCGGCGGGACCGGCGGCTCTCCTACGTGGACGCGATGGGCTACGTCCTCGCCATCGACCACGGGCTGACCCTGCTGACGGGCGATCGGGGCTTCGCCGGCATGCCGGGCGTGGAGCTCGTCGCGGCCTAGTCCCCGTGCACCATCCGGTCCGGCGGGCTGAGCGCGCCCTTGTAGCTGGGCGCGAACGCCACGTAGTCCCCGCTCGTCCATCCTCCAGCCGGCTCCGGCCCGGGCAGCTTGGCGAAGGTGAAGTC
>JAIVGT010000181.1 GCA_020201485.1 Halobacteriales archaeon | reverse complement strand
TCCCCGAGGGGAGCGGCGCACGGGCGCAGGGAGGCACAGGCATGAGGGACGTCGCCATCGTCGGAGCCAGCGCGGCCCCGGTCCAGAAACAGGCCGGGAACATCCGCGACCTGGCGCTCCAGAGCGGGTCGGAGGCCCTGCTCGACGCCGGCGTGGACCGGGTGGACGCGGTCGTCGTCGGCAGCATGGCCAGCGGCGAGTTCACCGGCCAGCACCACCTCGGGCCGATGCTCGCGGACCAGCTCCACCTCAGCCCCGCCCCGGCGTTCCGCGTCGAGAGCGCGTGCGCCTCGGGCAGCGCCGCGTTCCACATGGCCTGGCTCGCGGTGAAGAGCGGCGTGTACGATAGCGTCCTCGTCACCGGCGTGGAGAAGATGAGCGGCGTGAGCACGCAGGCGGCGAGCCGCATCCTGGCCGGCGCGGCGGATTACGAGTACGAGGTGGAGCAGGGCGCGACCTTCGTCGGCCTCAACGCCTTGCTCATGCGCCGCTACCTGCGCGACCACGGCGTGCGCCACGAGCAGCTCATGCCGTTCGCGGTCAACGCCCACGCCAACGCCATGAGCAGCCCGCACGCGCTGCTGAAGAAGCGCATCAGCCTCGACGAGGCCATGGCCAGCCCGGTGGTCGCCGACCCCATCAAGCTCTACGACTGCAGCCCCATCTGCGACGGCAGCGCGAGCGTGGTGCTCGCGGCGCGCGACGCGGCCAGCCCGGCGAGGGAGCCGGTGTGGGTGCGCGGCTCGGGCGTGGCGAGCGACACGATGAGCTTCCACGACCGCAGCGACCTGCTCAGCCTGCCCGCGAGCAGCATCGCCACGGCGCGCGCCCTGCAGCAGGCGCGCATGGACGCGCACGACCTCGACGTGTACGAGATCCACGACGCGTTCACCGTCATGACGCCCCTCGTCCTGGAGAGCATCGGCCTGTTCCCGCGCGGCCAGGGCTGGCGCGCCGCCGCCGAGGGCAGCATCGCCCTCGACGCCGACGTGCCCATCTCCACCTACGGCGGGCTCAAGGCGCGTGGCCACCCGGTCGGCGCCACCGGGATGTACCAGCTCGTCGAGGCCGTGCACCAGCTCCGCGGCCGCGCCGGGCCGAACCAGGTGCCGGACGCGCGCACCGCCCTCGTCCAGAACATGGGCGGCACGGGCTCGACCATCGTCGTCAACATCCTGGAGGCGAGCGCATGATGCCCCCGACCGAGGTCCGAAGGTACGCGAGCCAGCCGATCCCCGTGGAGCACATGGGCCAGGCCGAGAGCACCGTCGCCACGAGCGTGTGCGGCGCGTGCGGCAAGGTCCACGCCCCGGCCCGCGCCCACCGCTGCCTCGTGTGCGGCAGCCGCGACCTGCGCCCGGGCCGCGCCGCGCTCCAAGGCACGCTCGAGAGCTTCACCGAGGTCCGGGCGGGCAAGGAGCGGCCCACCGGGCTCGCCCTGGTGCGCCTGGACGAGGGCCCGATGCTCACCGTGGAGCTCGTGCTCGGCGGGAGCGCGGCCAGCGTCGGGGCGCGCGTCGCGGGCGTGGCCGTGCGCGGCTCCGAAGGCCAGCCCAAGCTCCGCTTCCGCTTCGCCCTCCTGCCCGACGTGCAGGTCGTGTCGAGCGAGGCCGTGGCCGAGGTGCCCCGATGAGCCCGCCGGCGGACCCGCGCACGGAGCGCGTCGGGGTGACGTTCCGCGTCGAGGCCCAGGCCCAGCCCAAGCTCCAGGTGCACAAGGTGGCCGTGGTCACGGGCAGTAGCGGCGGCCTGGGGCGCGCCATCGCCACGAGCTTCGCCAAGGCCGGGTACAGCCTCGTCTTGCACTACCACCGCAACGCCGAGGTCGCCGAGGCCCTCGCCGACGGCCTGCGCAACGGCATCCAGACGACGACCTACAAGGGCGACCTTGGCCAGTCGCGCGAGGCCGACGGCCTCATCGCGCACGCCCTCCAGGAGTTCGGCCAGGTGGATGTGCTCGTCAACAACAGCGGCGTGAACCGCGACGCCCTCGTGCACAAGATCCAGGACGACGACTGGGACGAGGTCCTGCGCACGAACCTCAGCGGGGCCATGCGCTGCACGCGCGCCGCGCTCCCTGGCATGTACCAGCGGCAGCGGGGGACGGTCATCAACATCAGCAGCGCCGCCGGCCAGAAGGGCTTCGTCGGCAGCGCGGCCTACGCCACGAGCAAGGCCGCGCTCATCGGCTTCACGAAGGTCGTGGCGCGCGAGGCGGCGCGCCACAACGTGACCTGCAACGCCATCGCGCCCGGCGTCATGAACACCGGCATGGGCCACGCGCTGAGCGTGAAGAGCGCGGAGGTGCTCAAGGCGGACACGGCGCTGCGGCGCCTCGGGGACCCGGCGGACATCGGGGACATGGCCGTGTAC
>JAIVGT010000180.1 GCA_020201485.1 Halobacteriales archaeon | reverse complement strand
CCAGCAGGCCGATCCAGTGGCCAACGCCGGCCTCGACGCTGTTCGTGTCGGGGAGCGCGGTGTTGATGATGGACGGGCTGAACAGGCCAGCGTGCGTCTTGTACGTCAGGCTGCCGCCAGGCAGGATGCCGTTGAAGCTCAGGATGCCGCAGCGGATGTTGGCCGCGCTCCACGGGATACCCGCGGCGCCCGCGCCCCAGTCGCAGCCGAAGCCGTACGAGCCGCCGTTGCTGCCCGTCAGGACCGCCTCGGTGCTCATCTCGACGGTCGAGATGGGCGTGCCGGCGAAGCCGCCGTTCGGCAGGTTCCAGCCGAAGGTCCAGCTGGGGAAGTTGGGGTCGGTGTAGTCGCTCAGCGTGCAGCTGTTCACCAGCGGGGCGTCGCCCTCACAGGTCTGGAACGCGTCGAGGCCGCTCGTCGGCTTGACGGTGATCTTGCCCGTCGAGTCCAGCAGGGCCATCATGCCGCCCACCGAGGGGGCCGCGGCCTGTGCCGGCATCGCGCTCACGAGGAACATCCCGGTCAGAAGCAGTGCTCCGATCATCTTTTGCATGGGTGGAGAACCTCCCGCACGTCGCAGCCCAAGCCTCGGACATGAACGTTCCCTGGGGAGGCTGGGATACGCCGAGCCGCGATTTCCAGAGGAAGCGGAGCCCGCAAACGCCGATTGTACCAAGGCATGTCCTAACGAAGCGGCCCGCCCATGCCCATCGCGGAGCGCCGATGCACAACCTTGCGTGCAAGGGAGTGCGGAACTCTCTTCCTTCTCTCTCCGCCCCGATGCCGGCTGCGTGTCGGCTTCGCTCCAATCCTGTCACCAACTTTTCCGGGGACCCATCCAATATCTTGAAGATGCGGCCCGGCAAGCGGGGGTTTGCGCGCGGGCTCGCCTCCGCCCGTGCGGGAACCCGCAGGCCGCCTCCCCAACGCCTTCCCGGCGAGCGATGCTCGCCCTGCCTGCTTTCCCGGGCGCGCCGCCCCCCGCGGCGCGCCTGCCTCCCTCTCACCCTGCGACGCAGGCTGACGTGGACCGCCCAGTTGACCCAGGCGCTTGCCGCTCATCCCGGTTGCATGCGTTCCCACACCATCTTCCCGTCCAGCTCGACGCGCAGCACGCGGTGGTACGGGATGCTCGCGCCGTCGGGGAGGCCGAAGAAGCTGCTGCGCAGGGCGAGCACGCTGCTCCCGCGCACCTCGCGCTCGTCGCCCGGCGCGCCGCGGTGCCGGTACACGATGATGCAGTCTTGCAAGCGGTGCCGGCTCCAGCGCAGCTCGTTGAGCGCTTCCCGGGCCGTGGTCATGGCAAGGCCTGCGCGAGCTGCGCCGCGGTGCGCGCGACCTGCGCCGCGTCCGCGCCCAAGAGGTAGAGCACGGGCTCCACGCCGAACGCGCCCTCGTGGTGCAGGACGTCGGGGGCCTTCCCCCGCACCGCCCGCGCGATGCCCTCCCGCCGGCCCTCGTCCCGCGCGTCGAACGTCGCCAGGCGCAGGCCGAGCTTGCGCGCCGCGCGCTGCACGTCCTTGCCGTTGCGCAGGTTCATCGCCGCGCGCCGCTCCGGGTGGTGCTGGAGCACGCCGAGCACGACCTCCGCCACGTGGCGCGACGCGCCGAACTCCGGCGGCCCCGGCACCTTGACCGCGCCCAGCACCTCGTCGATGCGCCCGGGGAGCGCTGCCACGTCGCGCGCGTCCCGCGCGCCGGGCCGGGCCATGGCGATGTTGCTCCCGACGGCGGGGAGCAGGGCCGCGACGCCCCGCGCCTGCGTCAGGGTGCGCACCGCCAGGCGCACGTTCGCCAGCACCGCCATGTCCTGCACGACCTCGCTGCCCTGCCCGGCCACGCACAGGTCGCAGCCCAGGCCGCGCAGCGCGGGCATCTGCGCTTCGTGCAGCCGGCAGACGGGCCCGCGGTGCTCCAGCTCGCGCAGCAGCAGCTCCAGGCGCGCCAGGGCGTCGAACGGGCCGAGGGCACCCTGCGCCAAGCCGGACGCGACCTCGGCCACGACGCGCTTGACCCGCGCCTCGCGCGCGATGGCCGGGTTCACCCGGACCTTGCCCGTCTGGTACTTGCTCACCGCCGCCTGGCTCAGGCCGAGGGCGCGCGCCACCGCGTCCTGGGGCAGGCCCTGCGCCGCGAGCTGCTCCGCGAGCATGGCGCGCAGCGTGGGCAGCACGTCCTCGACCACGACCTCGGCGGCGAAGCGCATAACGTGGTGCACAACCGGGTTGTCGGTGATGAGGCTTCCGGACCCGAGCCTCGTGCGCTTGTTCTCGTACTAGAACAAGGGAATGCCCGCGCCTGTTCGCGCCGATGGGGGAAAACGGCTTGTCCAGAGAGGCGTTCATCGAGCGAACGTTCATGACCGCGCACGAGGTAGGCC
>JAIVGT010000023.1 GCA_020201485.1 Halobacteriales archaeon | reverse complement strand
TCGGAGCCTTGCTCCTGACCGCCACCGTCGCCCCGGCCTCGCGAGCGCGGACCACGAGACCTTCCTCGTCGGCTCGGACAGCGCGACCCAGTACGGCGACGCCGCGCATCTCCGCGCACAGCTCTGGACCCTGTGCGGGTTCAACGACCAGAGCACGTGCCCGGTGAACGGCGCCCAGGTGGACTTCTACGTGGACGGCGCGTACGTCGGCACCGACATCAGCGACGCCGGCGGCTACGCCGACCTCCTGGCCAGCAGCCAGGACTGGCACGTCGGCACGCACGTCGTCACCGCGCAGTACGACCGCTTCACGACGCCCAGCACGCCGGCGACGGTGGACAGCACGCTCACCGTGGTCCAGGAGGCCACGGCGACGACCGCGTCCCGCGGCTACCTCCAGGCCCAGCTGCTGGATGACGAGAACGCCGCGCTCGTCGGCTTCCCGGTGCGCTTCTACGTGACCGACCCTCTCGGCAACACGCACGACATCTGCACGGCGTACACGGACGCCACGGGCACGGCGCGCTGCCTGCCGGTCACGGGCGCCGGCCTGAGCCAGGCGAACCTCGACGCCACGCGCTACACGGCCAGCTTCGACGGCAGCGGCGACTTCGTCGCCAGCGACGGCAGCGCGAACCTCGCCTGAGCGGCAAGCCATCATGCCCGCCGCGGGCCCGGCCTCCAAGCAGGCCCGCGGCGGCCTCCCATTTTTTTCGCAAGCTGGTGCAAGAGGGTGAGGAAGGGTACGAGCGGGCCTGGATGCGACGAGGCCCGCCCGCGGGGGTGATCGAGCGCGCAGCCAGTCGCGCGCTGTCTCACGCCTCCCACGCGCACGCTGCGTCATGAACCATCGCGGCGGAGCCTGGTCCTGTGCAACCTCTCCGCGAGCCTGGACGGGCACGCACGATGCTGACAGGTCGGGCCTCCGCTGCCCGAAGCGGGGCATCCTGGGCCCCGGGTTTCATCGGAGCGTGGTCAGCGTTCCCTTTCGGAACCCCTTAACCTGCGCCACTCCTAGCGCGAGGCGGATGGGATGATGCAGCAGCGGAGCGCCTTCTACTTGGGAGCCGTGGGTGTGGTCGGCATCCCGGCCGGCTATTGGTTCTGGGATGTGACGGGTGCGGCCGTGGTCGCGGTCGCCCTCGGCATCGGCATCGTGTGCGGCGTGCTGACACGTGGCGCGCCCGCCTCGGCCCAGCCGGCCGCGAAGCACGCCCCGCTCGCCGCCACCGGCGTGCAGTTCGAGCCCACGGCCCGCGCCAAGGTCCACACCAGCTTCGTCCCCGTCCGCATGGAGCGGGCCGCGGCGGCGCTCACCGTGCCCGCCGACAGCCGCGTGCTCCCCGCCCGTGACACGCACGAGCGCTCCCTCCGACTCACCGGCGACATCCTGCGCGGCATGCAGACCGGCGGCAAGACGCAGCGCGGCGTGTGCTCGCAGTGCAACGCGACCATCTGGCTCAGCGCGCAGCGGCCGGTGAAGGCCCGCTGCCCGGTGTGCGGCTTCAGCCGCGTCCTGTCCTGAGGTGCTCCCATGATCATCGACCCCGTCTCCACCGGCATCGGCCTCGTCATCGGCGTGCTCGTGACCGTCTTCGTCCGCGAGCTCGTGTTCAAGACCGTGCAGAACGAGGAGCACACGAAGCTCACCGCGCACTGGTCCCTGAGCGAGCACAGCGGCGGCAAGCCGGTGAAGCTGTGCACGGAGCACATCGGGGCCATCGGGGTCCCGGCGGGCTCGCAGCTCCTCGTCAGCCGGGACACGCGCGTGCCCGAGGACCTGCGCAAGCGTTGCGAGGTGCGCGTGAGCGCCCGCATCCAGAGCAACTTCGCCTTGGGCGACGACCGCGCCCTCGTGTTCGCCAGCGCCGTGCGCCCGGGCGCGCTCGCCGTGTGGACGTTCGAGGAGCAGGTGCTGCAGCGCCTGAGCGACGAGTGGGCGCGCGCCTGGGCCGACAGCGAGCCGATGGTGGCGCAGGTGGAGCTGAGCGGCCTGCGGGAGCTGATGGGCCAGACGGTCGAGGTCCACGGCAGCGTGAGCGACGTCGCGGAGAAGGGCGGCGTGCACTACCTCCGCCTGCTCGATGGGCACGGCTTCCTCGCCACCGTGGCCAGCGACGCGCCCATCAGCGCGGCGAAGGGCAGCATGGTGCGCGTCATCGGCACCGTGGACCGGAGCCTGGTGGGCAAGGAGCCCATCCTGCGCGCGGTGAAGGTGGAGCGCCTCGCCCACTCCGTCGCCATCACGCGCTGACCCCGGCGAGCGCTACCTTCTTTTCCCATCCTCGCCTTGCCCAGCCGTGGCGCTCCTCCTCGAAGGCGGCACGGTCATCACCCAGGACGCGCAGCGCCGCGCGCTCCGGGGCAGCGTGCGCGTCGAGGGGGCGCGCATCGTGGCCGTGGGCGACGTCCGGCGGGAGCGCGGGGACGAGGTCCTCGACTGCACGGGGAAGCTCGTGCTGCCCGGCTTCGTGAACCTGCACACCCACAGCCCGATGACGCTGCTGCGCGGCTACGGCGACGACCTTCTCCTGGAGGACTGGCTTCAGCGGCGCATCTGGCCGGCGGAGGCGAAGCTCACGGCGGAGCTGACGCGCGCCGGCGCGGACCTCGCGCTGCTGGAGATGCTGCTGAGCGGCACGACGAGCTTCGCGGACATGTACTTCTTCACCGACAGCATCGCGCAGGCGAGCCTCGCGGCCGGCATGCGCTGCTGGGCCGGCTTCCCCCTGCTCGACTTCGGCACCCCGGAGTGCCCGCCGGAGCAGATGGTGCCACGCTGCGAGGACTTCGTGAAGCGCTGGCTGGGCCACCCGTTGGTCACACCGGTCGTCGCGCCGCACGCGACCTACACCTGCGGCCCGGGTACGCTGCAGCAGGCGGCGCGCATCAGCCGGCAGCACAACGTCCTGCTCCACACGCATTGCAGCGAGACGCGCGGCGAGGTCTACGACGTGCAAGCGAAGCACGGCGCGCGGCCGGTGGAGCAGCTCGCGCGGAACGGATGCCTCACGGAGCGCACCCTCCTCGCGCACTGCGGCTGGCTCACGAAGGAGGAGGTGCGCAGCATCGCGCGCGCCGGGGCGGGCGTGGCCCACTGCCCGGTGAGCAACCTGAAGCTCGCCACGGGCGGGACCATGCCCTTGCCGGAGCTGCTGGCCGCGGGCACGAGGGTCGGCCTGGGCACGGACGGGGCGGCGAGCAACAACACCCTCGACGTGGTGGAGACGATGAAGCTCACGGCGCTCCTGCACAAGCACCACCGCTGGGACCCGACGGCCATCCCGGCGCAGGTCGCGCTCGACCTCGCCACCCGCGGCGGCGCGGACGCGCTCGGCCGCAGCGACCTCGGCCGGCTCGAGCCGGGAGCGCAGGCGGACATCGTCGTGCTCGACGCGCAAGCGGCGCGCATGCAGCCGATGCACGACCCGGTGAGCCAGCTCGTCTACGCGGCGCGCGGCACCGACGTCGAGACGGTCCTCGTGCAGGGCAAGGTCGTCGTGCGCGACCGCATCCCGCTCACCCTCGACGCGCCGCGCGTGCTGCAGCGGGCGCGCGATGCGGCGCACCGGCTCGTCTCATGACCAGCGCGCCAGGTCGCGGAAGCGCTGGATGCGCTGCTCCAGGTCCCGCGGAGTGCGGTCGCGCAGCCCTTGGACGCTGAACTGCTCCACGCAGAAGCTGGCGGCGGCGCTGCCGGCGATGACGGCGCGGCGCATGGCCTCCATGTCGGTCTTGCCCTCGCGCGCCAGGCTGCCGATGAAGCCCCCGGCGAACGCGTCCCCCGCGCCCGTCGGGTCGAACACGTCCTCCAGCGGCAGCGCCGGAGCGCTGAACGTTCCCTGCGCCGTGAACAGGAGCGCGCCGTGCTCTCCCTTCTTGATGACGACGTTCGCCGGGCCAAGCAGGCGGATGGCGGAGGCGGCGCGCACGAGGTTGTGCGTTCCGGTGAGCATGCGCGCCTCGCTGTCGTTGATGACGAGCACGTCCACGCCCTCCAGCACGCGGCCCAGGTCCTGGCGCGCCGTCTCGATCCACAGGTTCATCGTGTCCATCACGGTCAGCGTCGGCCTTCCGCTCAGCCCGTGCAGCACCTGCTCCTGCACGCGGGGCTGCAGGTTGCCCAGGAACACGAAGCGCGTGTCCCGGTAGCTCGCGGGCAGACGCGGCTCGAAGGTGCCGAGCGTGTTCAGCTCCGTGAGCAGCGTGTCGCGCGCGTTGAGGTCGAAGTGGTACTTTCCCGACCAACGGAAGGTCTTGCCCCCCTTCACCACCTGCAAGCCTTGCAGGTCCACGCCCCGCCGCTCGAGGAAGCCGAACGCGTCCTTGGGCAGGTCCTCGCCTGCGACCCCGACCAGGCGCACCGGCGCGAGGAGCGATGCCGCGGCGCTCGCGTACACGGCGCTGCCGCCGAGCACGCGCTCCGCCTTGCCGAAGGGCGTCTCGACATCGTCGATGCCGATGCTGCCGACGATGAGGACGGGCTGCGCGGTCACGCGGCGTCAACGGGGCGCGGGCGCATCAGCGTTGCGCATCGGGGCCAGCCGCGCCTCCTCCACGCGCCACACGCCGCGGTCGCGCTGCCATTCCTTGCGCGCGCGCAGGACCTCCAGCCGGTGCGACCAGCCCGGGCCTTCCAGGCAGAGCGATTCGTACTCGCCGCCTTCCCCGCCGGGATGGATGCCCCTCGCCGCATGCAAGCGCCCCAGGTCGGCGATGGCCGGCCCATCCAACTCCCGGCCCAGCCATTCCGGCCCGAGCCCTTCGGCGAAGCAGCCGGCGACCACGGCGCGAAAGCCCGCGGCGCGCAGGTCGCGCAGCAGGAGGAGCGGGTCCTTGTGCCAGAGCGGGGCCCACGTCTTCAGGCCGAGGGGATGGGCCATGCGCTCCAGCCGCGTCCGCTGGTACTCGCTCGCAACGGCGCCGCTGACGATGCCGTCCACGCCCAGCGGTGCCAGCGCTGCGCCGAGCTCGTCGAGCTCCTGCTCCGGCGTGCCGCTGCCCGGGACGAGGACGTGCTCCTTGCCCATGGCCTGCGCGATGAGCGGCGTGAGATGGACGTTCGGCCAATGGAACATCATGCTCTCCTCGCCCGCCGGCTGCACGGTGACGACGTGGCTCACGTCCCAGCCCCATTGCTCGGCGATGTGGATGGCGTAGCAGCTGTCCTTGCCCCCGCTGAGCAGGGCCGCGACGCGCATGCCTCACGCCTTCCCGGACACGACCTCGTGCAGGGGCGCGGCGAAGGCCCAGAGCGCGACTTCGCGCGATGCGCGCCCGCCCTTCGCCGCGGCGAAACGCGTCGCGGCTCCGATGGGGAGGCCGACCACCGCCACGCGCCCCGCGGCCTCGACGCGCGCCTCGATCTCCCCCGCGTCCTCGACGCGGAGCTGACCGGTGCCGAGCGTGCAGCCGGAGCCGAGCTGGAACCCGTCGAGCCATGCCGCTTCCGGCGCGCGCAGCGGGCAGCGCACCTGGGCGCGCAGGCGGGGGACGCGCCCGTCCTCGCCGCGCAGCGCGTGCCGCGCGTGCTGCCCCGCGCGCAAGCCGGCGACGGCGAACGGGTCGAGCCGGCCGTGGAAGCGCTCCACCTCGAACAGCACCTGGGGCAGCGCGTCGAGCGCGCCCTGGACCGCGCCGAGCAGCTCCGGCCGCGTGTCGCGCAGGACCGGTCGGCGCAGCCGCGCCACCGGGACCTCCTCCAGGTCGAGCGTGCACTTCGTCGTGGCGTCCTCCATCAGCGGGCCCTGCGCGAGCAGGTCGCCGCGCGGCCCGAAGGCGCGCGCCCCGCCCCAGAACGTGACCTGGTCCTGCGGCCCGATCAGGTTCGTGAACAGGAGGAAGCACGTCGTCTCGATGGCGCGCGCCGGCAGGACCTGCTCGAAGTAGGTGCGCGAGATGGTCGGGCTGGCGCTGATGCAGGTGAGGATCTCCGCGCCCTGCATCGCCATGGCCTTCGTGACCTCGGGGAAGAACAGGTCGTAGCAGATGCTCATCCCGATGCGCCCCAGGCTGGTCTTGAACACGGGGAAGCCGTGGCCCTCGCCGAAGTAGATGTCCTCCTCGAACACGCTGAACGTGGGCAAGTAGACCTTGTCGTAGGCGTGCACCTCGCCGTCGGGCGTGGCGAGCACGCTGCTGTTGTGCGCGATGCCCCGCAGGCCTTGCCGCGGCGTGCCGGTCACGATGTGCGCGCCGGTGCGCTTCGCGATGCGGCCCAGCTCCGCGCAGAGCGGTCCGTCGAGGGGCTCGGCCAGCGTGCGCAGCGCATCGCGGTTGAAGTAGCCGCTCAGGTAGAGCTCGGGGAAGACGCACAGGTCCGCCTTGCTCGCCTGCACGCGCTTCGCCAGGGTGCGCAGGTTGCGCTCCGGCTCGCCGAGCTCCGGCTGCAATTGGTGGAGGGCGACGCGGACCTTGTCCACGCGTGGCGATGCCGGCGCCCCTTGATAAGGCCTGGGGTGATGCCGAGCCGTGGACCTGGAGCTGACTCTCGACGCGCCCGCCGTGCGCGCCCAGCTCGTGGAGTTCCTGCGCGATTACCACGAGCGCTCCGGCGGGAAGGGCTTCGTCGTCGGGCTGAGCGGCGGGCTCGACAGCAGCGTGGTCGCGCACCTGTGCGCGGAGGCGGTGGGCAAGCGCGCCGTGCTCGGCTTGACCCTGCCCGCGGACAGCAGCAACCCCCTCGACCAGAAGCACGCCCACCTCGTCGCGGACCAATTGGGCCTGCCGACGGAGGAGTTCAGCATCCAGCCCTTCCTCGACGCCATGCACAAGGCGTGCCGGCACAAGGCGACGCGGCTGAGCGACGCGAACCTGCGCTCGCGCGCGCGCATGCTCGTGCTCTATTGGCACGCGAACAGCACGGGCAAGCTCGTGGCCGCGACCGGGAACAAGAGCGAGATCCTCGTGGGCTACTTCACGAAGCACGGCGACGGCGCAGGCGACGTGCACCCCATCGGCGACCTGTACAAGACGCAAGTCTACGCCTTGGCCCGGGAGCTGAAGCTGCCGCGCCCCATCCTGAGCAAGGCCCCGAGCGCGGGCTTGTGGAAAGGCCAGACGGACGAAGACGAGATGGGCGTGAGGTACCGGGACCTCGACCGCATCCTGCACGGCTTCGAGAACCAGCTCGGCGCGCGCGCCATCGCCGAGCGCGCGGACGTGCCGCTGAAGACCGTGGAAAAGGTGCGTGGCATGGTGCTGCGCAGCGAGCACAAGCGGCACGGCCTGGTCGTGCCGAAGGTGGGCTTCCGCACGCCGGGGCTGGACTGGCGGGCACCGCCGAGCAGGGGACTGTGAGGTCACGGCCGAACCCCTTCGTCATCCTCTTGGGCCCCAAGGCCCGTCTGCGTCCATGCGCCTCTCCGGGCTGGCGGTCGCATTGCTGCTCATCGCGGCCGTGCACGCCCTGAACGCCGCCGAGCTGCTGCAGGTGCCCGGGCTGGCCCCCGGCTTCCAGCCGAGCCCGTTCTCCCCCGTCGGCGTGAATGGGCTGCTCGTGGCAGGCGGGGGCATGGTCGGCCTCGTCCTCGCCGTGGACCTGGCCCGGCGCGGCGGCTGGCCAGCGGCCTCGGCCGTGGCGGGGCTGTGCGCTGCGCTGCCGCTCGGCCTGCTCCTGGGCTGGACGTATACCTCGGACATCGCGTACCGCCTGGACCATCTGCCGGAGAACGTCCTGCCCTGGCTCGCGTTCACGATGCCGGTCGCCGGGTCCCTCGCCCTCGGCGCGCGCCGGCGGCTGTTCCTCGTCCAGCTCGCGGCCCTCGCCATGTTCGTCGTCGTCGCCGCGACGCAGCTTTGGCCAGGCCTGAGCTTCGCCGCCCGGCAAGGCGCGGCCGCGCCGGAGCGCATCGTCGTCGAGGCCTGCGCGGAGCTGGGCCTGGCTGCGGCCACGATCCTCGTCGCGCTCGCGCCCCGCGCCGTCCCGGCCGCTCCGGTCGTGCGCGGCATGCGCCCGCATCCGGCGTGGCTCGCGGCGTGCGTGCTCCTCGTCCTCGGCCTGGTTCTCGGGGCGTTCGTCGCGAGCATGATCGCCCTCGTCGTGCCGTTCCTGCTCGCCGTCCCCGCCCTGGCTGCGTGGCGCGAGGAGCGCCGCCCGGCCCTGCTCGTGCTCGGCCTGCTCGTCGCGGGCTACATCCCGGTCGTGCCGTGCACGTACACCGACACGTTCAGCCAGGGATCGAGCCGGCAGGTCCTGGCCATGCTGCACACCATCGCCCAGCGCGGGCCGACGTGGACCGACGCCGGCACGGACAGCGCCCTCATCACGTCGTGCGGCGGCCCCGCGTTCGTGCTCGGCGCGGCGCTGCTCGTCTCCCTGGCGTTCCTCGGCCTGCGCGCGGGGCGCGTGGCGACGACGCGGGCTCCCGCTCCTGCGGCGGGATGAACCGCCCCACCCGGCGGCCCTGCGCGCTGTCCGCGACGAGCTGCGCCAAGCGGCGAGCCTTCGTCTCCGGCTTCTTCGCGCTCACCACCCACCAAGCCGCGGGCTTCTGGTAGCTCGCCGGCTGCGCGCTCCAGTTCGCCTTGCGCACGCGGGGGAGGAAGCGGATGGCCCAGTCCTCCTTGCCGCCGCGGCGCACGCCGTCGATCCAGCCCCAGCACAACGCCTCGTCGAGCGCTTGCTGGTACGTCACGCTCGGCTTGCCCGTGCCCACCTTGTGGAAGCCCAACCACAGCTCGGGCGCGTCCGCGTGGTGCGCCTCGTACCAGGCGCGGAGCGCGGCGGGCGTGGCGAAGAACGTGGGCTTCAAGGTTCACCCCGCCACCGCGGCCACGCGCACGTGCCCTTGCGGGCAGGCCAGGGTCCCGCCGTCCCACACCATCGCCGCCTCGCACTCCGGGCAGCGCGCGGCGTGGCCGAACCGCTCCAGCCAGACCTGCTGCAGCTGCGCATCGTCGTGCGTCTGCCCGGCCTGCAGGCGCTGCAGCTCGGCGAGCGCGCTGCGCTGCATATGCGTGCGGGCGAGCGGCCGGAGCGCTTCCACGTCCACGTTCACCGGCTTGCCGCCGCGCGCCGCAGGCTTCAGCTTGCCCACGAGGACCGGGCCCAAGGCCAGGCCGACGAGGAAGCCGGCGAAGTGCCCCCACCACGCGATGTTCGTGTTGCTCACCACGTACACGAGGTTGAAGCCGAGGTAGAGCAGCAGCACGAACAGCGACGGCATCCAGAACATGAAGAAGCCCATGGGCATCATCATCGGCAGCTTCTCCCGCGGGGCCAGCACGGCGAACGCGGTGAGCACGCCGAAGATGGCCCCGCTCGCGCCCACGTTCGGCGCGAACGCCATGAGCCCGGGCTGGAAGCCGACCTTCCACAACCCGATGGTCGCGAACGCGCCGGCGAGGCCGGCGACGATGTACAGCAGGAGGAAGTTCCGCGAGCCGACGCGCTCCTCCAGCGCCGGTCCGGCGGTGAGCAGGATGAACATGTTGCCGGCGATGTGCAGGATGTCGGCGTGCACGAACATGTAGGTGAGCGGCGTGAGCAGCCGGTCCCCCTGCAGGAACGGGCTGGCGATGAAGCTCAGGTCCGCCAGCACGCAGTCCGCGCGGTCGATGCCCTGGGGGGTGACGATGGCGCAGCCGATGCGCGCCCCCTGGCTGCCGATCTGCACGACGAACACGCCGATGCAGAGCAGGGCCATGGTGTAGGCCATGGGGAAGCGCCGCCACACGGCGAGGGCCAGGCC
>JAIVGT010000210.1 GCA_020201485.1 Halobacteriales archaeon | reverse complement strand
CATCTCGCGCGCGTGCCGGGGTGAGGCGTGAGAGCGAGGCTCCGGGAGGGCGGTCCTGGGCGAACGCGGGAGGACGCTAGCGGCGGCAAGCGTGTACGCGACACGCTTGACATCCACTTGCTCGGACGTTGCTCGGGGTTGCCTCGCCCCCCTGCGCGACGAGACAAGCTGGACGCGTACCGCGCACCGAGGCTTTCGCTCGCCTTCGCTTTTCATCAGAAGTGGCCACCGGCGTCGGGAATCGACCATCAATTGCATGCGGGCGTCAGGCGCGAACTTGGGCCGTCCGCCCAACACGTTACAAGGGGCACGCAGACACGTTCCGCCCATGACGATGGCATGTGGCAGCTATCCGCGCACGCGGATGGCGAGCGTCACGTTCGCAGGGGCAGCCGAGGTCGACCGTGCGACCAGGCTCCAAGCACCCGCCGCGGGCGACGTCGCGTTCGCGGCGCCGCGGAACCCAGGGCCTTCGAGCGCGAGCGTCGTGTTGGCCGCTCCTTCGCCCCGCGCGAGACCGAGGATGCTCGCGAAGGGACGCGGCAGCGTCGCGTCGAGGCGCGCCGTGGCGTTCGGCGGGAGCGTGGCGTTCGTCATCGCCAGCGTGAAGGCCGAGGGTCACACCGTCCTGCGGGCCGATGCGGAAGCCGACGACGATGTAGCCGGCCGCGGGCACCTCGGCCGGGAAGGTCGCGTTCTGGCCGGCCGCAAGGCTCGGCACGTCCCATGCCCCGAGCTCGCGCGTGTCGCCTGGGAAGCTCGTGCAGCCCGCCGCCAGGAGCAGGGCGAGGAGCAGCGGGGCGCGCACACGCGGGCAACGGCCCTCCCCCGCTTCAACCTTGGGCAGCGCAAAGGCCATGGTCCGGCGCGGACCTTGCGCGCGCATGGCGCTCCGCCTGCAGGCCCCGTACCGCGCGCCGCGCGGCCCGGCCCTGCACTGCAAGGGCTGGCGGCAGGAAGCGTTCCTCCGGCTGCTCCTCAACAACCTCGAGAACGCCGAACGGCCGGAGGAGCTCATCGTCTACGGCGGCACGGGGAAGGCGGCGCGCAGCCCGGACGCGCTGCGCCGCATCGTGCGCGCGCTGCGGGCCTTGGGTGACGAGGAGACGCTCCTCGTCCAAAGCGGCAAGCCGGTCGGCATCATCCGCACGCACGAGGACGCGCCGCGCGTCCTGTTCGCGAACAGCAACCTCGTCCCGGCCTGGGCGAACTGGGAGCACTTCCGCGGCCTGGAGCGCGCCGGGCTGATGATGTACGGCCAGATGACCGCGGGCTGCTGGAGCTACATCGGGGCCCAGGGC
Source organism: Halobacteriales archaeon (assembly GCA_020201485.1). Taxonomy (GTDB): domain Archaea; phylum Thermoplasmatota; class SW-10-69-26; order JACQPN01; family JAIVGT01; genus JAIVGT01. The sequence continues at coordinate 18,373 of JAIVGT010000210.1, read as the reverse complement.
ATCATCCAGGGCACGTACGAGACGTTCGCCGCCGCGGCGCGCCGGCACTTCCGCGGCTCCCTGCGCGGCAAGCTCGTGCTCACCGGAGGCCTGGGCGGCATGGGCGGCGCGCAGCCCCTGGCGGCGAAGATGGCCGGCGCGGCCTGCATCGCGGTCGAGGTCGATCCCTCGCGCATCGCGCGGCGCCAGGGCAAGGGGTTCGTGGACCACGCGACCGACTCGCTCGATGAGGCGCTGCGGCTCGCGCGCGATGCGATGCGCGAGGGCCGCGGCACGGGCATCGCCCTGCTCGGGAACTGCGCCGAGACGCACCCCGAGCTGCTGCGCCGCGGCATCGTGCCCGACGTCGTCACGGACCAGACGAGCGCCCACGATGCGCTGCAAGGCTACGTCCCCGCCATTCCCTTGGAGGACGCGCTCGCCCTGCGGCGCGACGGCCCGGCGAAGTACACGGAGCTGAGCATGCGCGCCATGGCCCAGCACTGCAAGGCCATCCTCGCCATGCAGGCGAAGGGCGCCGTCGCGTTCGACTACGGCAACAACTTGCGCGGCCAGGCCCGGAAGGCGGGCGTGTCGAATGCATTCGACTATCCTGGTTTCGTGCAGGCGTACATCCGCCCGATGTTCTGCGAGGGCCGCGGACCGTTCCGCTGGCTCGCCCTCGGCGGAGAGCCGGACGACATCCTCGCGACCGACCGCCAGGTGCTGCGCATGTTCCCCAAGGACAAGCTCCTCCGGAACTGGATCGACCTCGCCGAGGAGCACCTGCCCTGGGAGGGGCTCCCAGCCCGTGTCTGCTGGCTGGGCCTGGGGGAGCGCGACCGCTTCGCGAAGCGCATGAACGACATGGTGCGCGCGGGCAAGCTGCAAGCGCCCATCGCCATCACGCGCGACCATCTCGACACGGGCAGCGTGGCCAGCCCGTACCGCGAGACCGAGGGCATGAAGGACGGCACGGACGCCGTCGCGGACTGGCCCATCCTGAATGCGTTGACGAATGTGGCTTGCGGCGCGGACATGGTCGCGGTGCACGGGGGCGGCGGGGTGGGCATCGGCCTGAGCCAGCACGCCGGCATGACCGTGGTCGCCGATGGCAGCGCGGGCGCGGACCGGCGCATCCGCCGCGTGTTCGTCGCCGACCCGGCGCTCGGCGTCCTGCGCCACCTCGACGCCGGCTACGCCGAGGCGGGGCGCGCGGCGCGGCGCCACTGGCTGCGCGTGCCCTAGGAGAGTGGGCCGAGGCCGGGGGCGGGCTCGTCCACGGGGTCCTGCGCGGGCGGCATGGCGGGGCGGTGGCGGTCGAGCGCGGCCAGGCCGCGGGGCGTCGCCACGTAGCACTGCCGGTTGCCCGAGGGGAGGCGTTCGAGGAAGCCCTCGTCCACGAGCTGGCGCAGCGCCCAGCTCACCGAGCCGTGCGCCAGGCCGAGGCGGCGGGCCAGCGCGCTCTGGTGGATGCCCGGCTCGGCGCGCCCGCGAGCAGGATGCGGTCGCGGTTGCCGCTGGCCAGCACGCCCTCGGCCAGCGCCTGCTCCCGCGTGGCCTTCCCTCCCTCGGCGGGGTAGTAGCAGCGGCGGCGGCCGACGCGCATCGAGGCGACCAGGCCGACCTGCTCCAGCTGGCGCAGATGATAGTTCGCGTTCTGCACGGTCAGGCCGAGCCCCCGGGCCAAGCCGCGCAGGTGCTGCCCCGGCCGCTCGCGCAGGTGCGCCAACAACCGGTGACGGGCATCGTGCTCGAGGGCGTTCCCGCGCGCGACGCGCCGCCAGCCGAACACGCCCGAGGCCAGGCCGAGCAGGCGCAGCAGCAGGGAGGACCGGCGCGAGCCGCCTTCGACGCGCGGGGCGAGGATGGGAGCGGGTTCGTCGTGGCCGAGGAGGGGCGGAACGGTTGGGACGACCGGCTCGCGCACCGGCTCCGCGCGCGGCGGCGGGGGCGGTGCGACCTCGGCGGCGCGGGGCGTCGCGCGCAGGGTGGCGCGCAGCGCGGGCTCCGGCGCGGGCGCGCGGGGCTGGGGCGCAGGGGCGATGACCGGCGGCCGCTCCACGAAGCGCTCCGCGAGCGCCGGCCGGACCGGCGGCACGCCAGGGAGGTCGGGTCGTCCCAGGGGCGCTGCGATGCGACGCGCCGGCTCCGGAGGCGCTTGGGCTACGGCCGGCGAGGACGGCGCATCGTCGGCATCGTCCCATCGCTCCTCGCGCGAAGGGCCGTCATGGCCGGGTGGGACGCGCGCGTCCCCAACGTGCCCGTCGCGCTCGGGACCCTCGTCGCCCTGCCGATCGCCGGCCGAGCGCCCGTTCGGCGCGTCGTGCCGCGTCGGGGCTTCGTGCGCCACCCGCCTCGTCTCCGGGTGCGCAGGATCCTCATCCCGACCGCGGGAAGGCGCAGGGTGCGGCGCGGGAGCCATCGAGGATCCCGGGGGTGACGGGCGCTCGCCTTGCGCGCTTTCGCCGCTGCGAGCATCTGCGTGCGGGTGGGCGCGCTCGGGGCTGGCTGCCGCCGGGCGGGGCGGGAAAGCGTCGCGGCCGTGCGCCGCGGGCTCCGCGTGGCCCGGTGCGGATGCGGCGGGGCCATGCTCCGAGCCCTTCGCAGCCGCTGCCCCGGAAAGCAGACCGAGGGCGAGCAACGCGAGGACCGCGAGCATGCTGCGTCGCAGCACTGCAACCCTCCTGCCCGCACGAGAGCTTCAGGGTTCAAGTGGCTTCCGGGAATGCCCCGGCGGGGTCCGGAACATGTGACGAGAACCGAGAAGAAGGACCGCGCGGGGCCGAGCTGAGCGGTGCTGCCTCCCTGCCTCCGCGCGGGAGCCGCGGCCCGTGGTGGGAGGTGCGAGGCTCCCGGGCTTGGAGGCGGGCCGCGCCTCCGACACCACACCGGTCGGGACGGGTTCCGTTTTGTTGCACAATCCTTGCGGGGGCCACCGCTTCGCGTGGAGCGCAAGGCTTGTCGCGCAAACCGCTCAAGGCATGCTGCCCACAGCGCGAGCATGAACCGCAAGGCCGTGCAGCTCCTCGCGCTCGTCGAGGAAGGGTTCGCCCTCCAGGCCGTGGAGCCGTCGCGCCAGGGCGACGTGCGCCTCGAGGTGCACCGCGGCCCGGAACGGCGCAGCTTCGACTTCGCGTTCTACGAGGTCCCGGCCTTGCTGCAAGCGACGCGCGCCACCGGCCACGGAGCTAACCCTTATCCTGCAAGCGCCTGTTGCCGCGGGCGTGGCGGACAAGGCGGTCGTGGTGGACGGCGCGACCCTCACCATCGAGCACGTGCTCCGCGTGGCGCGGCGCAAGGCCCCGGTCGAGGTCAACCCCCAGGCGATGGAGCGCGTGCAGCGCAGCCGCGCCGTGGTCGAGCGCCTCGTCAAGTCGGGCGCGACCGTGTACGGCGTCACGACCGGCTTCGGCGAGCTCGCGCACAAGCGCGTCAGCCCGCAGCAGGCGGCGCAGCTCCAGCGCAACCTCATCCTGAGCACGGCCGCCGGCACCGGGCCCAGCCTGCGCGAGGACGAGGTCCGGGCGATGATGCTCCTCCGGCTCAACGCGCTGGCGAAGGGCGTGAGCGGCGTGCGCCCCGAGCTCCTGCAGCACATCGCGCGCATGCTCGACGTGCAGGTGCACCCGGACGTGCCCTGCCAGGGGAGCGTGGGCGCGAGCGGCGACCTCGCGCCGCTGGCCCACCTCGCGCTCGGCATGATGGGCGAGGGCGAGGCGTGGGTCAAGGGCAAGAAGGTCCCGGCACAGCAAGCGCTGCAGAAGGCCGGCCTGCCGCCCTTCGTGCTCCAGGCGAAGGAGGGATTGAGCCTCATCAACGGCACGCAGGCCATGACCGCGCTCGGCGTGCTCGCGGTGCACGTCGCGCAGCGCCTGCTGCAGGACGCGCAGATCGCCAGCGCCATGAGCCTCGAAGCGCTCCTCGGCACGGACAAGCAGTTCGACGCGCGCCTGCACGACGCGCGCCCGCACGCCGGGCAGCGCGCCGTGGCCCGCAACCTGCGCACCCTCCTCGAAGGCAGCGGCGTCATCGCCTCCCATCGCACGCAGCACAGCGACGGGCACGACCCGGTGCAGGACCCGTACACGCTGCGCTGCATCCCCCAGGTCCTGGGCGCGACGCTCGACGTGCTGAAGAACGCCGAGGAGGTTCTGCAGGTGGAGATGAACAGCGCCACGGACAACCCCCTCGTGCTCGGCGACGAGGTCGTGAGCGGCGGCAACTTCCACGGCCAGCCGGTCGCGCTCGCCCTGGCCAGCATGGCACCGGCGCTGGCCGCGGTCGGCGGCTTCAGCGAGCGGCGCACGGCCCGGCTCCTCGACGCGAAGCTCAGCCACGGCCTGCCCCCGTTCCTCGTCGAGGAGAGCGGGCTCAACGGCGGGCTGATGATCCCGCAGTACACCGCGGCCGCGCTCGTGAACGAGAACAAGGCGCTGAGCTGGCCCCTGCCCGCGGACAGCATCCCGACGAGCGCAAACCAGGAGGACCACGTGAGCATGGGCATGGGCATGGCCCTGCACGTGCAGCGCATCCTCGACAACGTGCGCACCATCGTCGCCATCGAGCTCGTGTGCGCGGCGCAAGCCTTGGAGTTCCGCAAGCCCCTGAGGCCGGCGAAGGGCACGCAGGCCGGCCTGGACGCGGTGCGCGCCCGCGTGCCCCGCCTGGAGCAGGACCGCTACCTCAAGCCCGACCTGGACGCGGCGCGGGAAGCGGTGGTCAAGGGCGAGGTGCTGCGCGCGGTGGAGCAAGCCGTGGGCGAGCTGTGGTAGATGCGCGACGGCAAGGCGTGGGCCGCGTTCGGCGGCATGGAGCGGCACGGCCGCGGTGTTGTGGGGCATCTACCCGACCGTGGTCACGCTGGGCGCGGCGCGCTTCCTCGCGGGCGAGCCGCTCAGCGCGCGGCGCATCGCAGGCGGGCTGGTCGCGGCGCTCGGCCTGATCGTGGTGTTCTGGGCGAAGCTCAGCGCCGATGCCCCGCTGCCTTCGCTCGCCGCCGTGCTCCTGGCCATCCTCTGCTCCGCGGCCGGCACGATGCTGTTCAAGCGCTTCGCGCACGATGTCGGGCCCATCGCGCTGAACGCCATCGCCACGGGCGCGAGCGCCATCGCCCTGCTGCCCCTGGTGCTCGTGGCACGCGTCCCGGTCCTGCCGCCCGACGAATCCGCGCTCCTCGCGCTCGCCTACCTCATCGTCATTGGGGGAAGCGCGTTCCTGCTCTGGGCCTGGCTCCTGCAGCGCTGGCCGGCCACGCGCGTGAGCTACCAGACGGTGCTCAGCCCGCTCGTGGCGGTGCTGCTCGGCGCGGTCGTGCTCTCCGAGGGCGTCGAGCCGCTCTTCCTCGGCGGCGGGGCGCTCGTGCTGCTCGGGACGTGGGTCGCCATCACGGCGCACGCCGAGCCCGCCTAGTTCTCCGCGACGACCTTCCCGTCCTTGAGCACGAGCGCGATGGGGTTGCTCCCCAGCCGGTAGCACAATTCGTGCCACGTCTCCACGTCGGCGATGAGCAGGTCGGCGCGCTTCCCGGGCTCCAGGCTGCCCACCTCCTGCTCCATGCCGATGGCGCACGCGGCGTTGATGGTCGCGGCGACGATGGCCTCGCTCGGCAGCAGGCCCATGTTGTACACCGCGAGCTGGCAGGCCAGGAGCATGCTCTCGTTCCACGCCCCGGGGCTGAGGTCGCTGCCCAGCGCGACGGGAACGCCGTAGCCCACCATCTGCCGCGCGTCGGCGTAGCCCTTGAGCAGGTTGGCCCAGGGCGTGCTCGGCAGCAGGACGGCCGGCGTCTTCGTGCGGGCCAGCTCGCGCAGGCCGCGGTCGCTCGCCTTCAGCAGGTGGTCCGCGCTCGCCGCGCCCAGCTCCACCGCCAGCTCCGCCCCGCCGCACCGGGAGAACTCGTCCGCGTGCACCTTCACCCGCAGCCCGTGGCGCTGGGCCGCCTTGAGCAAGCGGCGCGCCTGCGTCGCGTCGAAGTAGCCCTGCTCCAGGAACACGTCGCAGAACCGCGCCAGATCCCCCTTCGCCACGCGGGGCAGCGCCTCCTCGATGAGCTGGTTGATGTAGGCATCCGCGTCCCCGCCTTCGGGCACGGCGTGCGCGCCGAGGAACGTCGGCACGAGCATGACCGGCTGCTTGCGCTGCAGCTCCCGGATCACCTCGAGGAGCTTCACCTCGCCATCCGGGGTCAGGGCGTAGCCGCTCTTGACCTCGGCCGTGGTCGTGCCCAGCGCGAGCATGCGCCCCAAGCGTTCCCGCGCCAGCCCGACGAGCTCGGCCTTGCTCGCGGCGCGCGTGGCCTCGACCGTGCTCAGGATGCCCCCGCCGTCGCGGGCGATGTCCTGGTAGCTGCGACCGGCCGCCTTCAGCTCGACCTCGCGCGCGCGGTGCCCGGCGAACACGAGGTGCGTGTGCGCGTCCACGAAGCCAGGCAGCACGACCATGCCCTCCGCGTCGATGCGCCGCTTCGCCTTGAGGCCCTTCAGCTTCGCCGCCGGGGCCACCTGCAGCACCTTGCCGCCCTTGATGGCGACGCTCGCGTTCCGCACCAGGCCGAGGTCCTGCTGGTCCTCGCCGCAGCGCGGCAGCGCGCCGCGCGACAGGGTGAGGACCTCGGCGGCGTTCGTGATGAGCAGGTCGCACGACGCGGCCTTGGCGGGGGACACGCGCGGTCAGCGCGCGCGCGGGGCATGAAGGTATGGAAAAACCAGAGGGCGCACGCGGGGGCTGGTGGCCCGGGTGCGCGCGGTGCCGGCCCGTGGCGGACCGGCGCGTTCGCGTTGCGATGCACGATGCCCGGACAGGCGCGGGTGCGGCGCGAGCGCTCCGCTCCCGAAGGGCGACGCACGCCATGGCATGCGCGACGCGCCTCGGGAGGCACGGAGGCTCCGCGCGGTGGCCCCGCCAGCGGCTCCTGCCTCAGGGCGAGAGGATCAACGCGATGCGGGTGAAACGGCTGGCCACGGTGCTTCCGGTTGGTTCTGTCATCCGGCCATTCACCTCGCACCACCCTGGGTCCTGCCCGGGCTTCCATGTATCGCCACCGCCGGTAGCGAAACGGGCTTGACCTGCACGCGGAAGGCTTTTTGCCAGCCTGGGTGTCCGCCCCCCATGGCGCTGGTGGAGTGCGTCCCGAACTTCAGCGAGGGACGCGACCCGAAGGTCGTCGAGGCCATCGTGCAGGCCATCCGCAGCGAGGGCGTGCGCGTGCTCGGCGTGGAGTCGGACAAGGACCACCACCGCTCGGTCGTCACGTTCGTCGGCGAGCCCGAGGCCTGCCTGCGCGCCGCGCTCGCCGGGGCGCGCATCGCCGTGGAGCGCATCGACCTGAACCAGCACAAGGGCGAGCACCCCCGCATCGGCGCGGTGGACGTCGTGCCCTTCGTGCCCATCAGCGGCGCGACGATGGAGGACTGCGTGAAGCTCGCGCACCGCCTGGGCGAGCGCCTGTGGAGCGAGCTCCAGGTGCCGGTGTACTTCTACGAGGCCGCGGCGCTGCGGGAGGAGCGGCGCAACCTCGAAGCCATCCGCAAGGGCCAGTACGAAGGCCTGAAGGAGGCCGTGCGCACCGACCCGGCGCGCAAGCCCGACGTGGGCGAAGGCCTGCACCCTACGGCAGGCGCGACCGTCGTCGGCGCGCGCGGGCCCCTCATCGCCTTCAACATCAACCTCGGCACGCGGGACAAGCGCATCGCGGACACCATCGCCCGCGGCGTGCGCCAGAGCAGCGGCGGCTTCCGCTACGTCAAGGCCATGGGCGTGGACCTGCAGGACCAGCAGTGCGTGCAGGTGAGCATGAACCTCACCGACTTCCGCGGCACGCCCATGCACCGCGTGTTCGAGGCGGTGCGCACCGAGGCGGAGCGGCACGGCGTGAACGTCATCGGCAGCGAGGTCGTGGGCCTCGTGCCCCTGGAAGCATTGCTGCAAGCCGCGGACTTCTACCTCAGGCTCACCGGGTTCCGGCCGAAGGAGCAGATCCTGGAGCTGCGCATGTGGGAGGGCGAGCCGACGTGAGCTGGGGCTCCCTGCCTTTCGAGAACGTGCTCGACCACCTCGCCAGCCCCGCGCCCGCGCCGGGCGGGGGCACGGCGAGCGCCCTGAGCGGGGCGATGAGCTGCGCGCTCAGCGAGATGGTGCTCGGCCTGACCCTGGGCCGGGAGAAGTTCGCGGGCGTGGAGGCCGAGCTGGCCCCGCTCGTCCCCCAGGTGCGCGCCTTGCGCGCGGACCTGCTGCGCCTCGCGGACGCGGACAGCGCGGCGTACGAGGGCTTCGTCCGCGCCATGAAGCTGCCCAAGGCCACGCAGCCGGAGCAGGCGGAGCGCAAGCGCGCCATCGAGCAGGCCGCGCTGCACGCGGCGGAGGTCCCGCTGCGCACCGCGCAAGCCGCGGTCGAGGCGGCGCGCATCGCGGAGCGGTGCGCGAAGCTGGCCAACCCGAACGCCCGCAGCGACGCGGTCGTCGCCGCCCTGCTCGCCTGGAGCTGCTTCGAAGGCGCGCGGCGCAACGTGCTCGCGAACCTGCCAAGCATGGAGCCGAAGCGCGCGGAGCAGCTGCGCGCCCAGCTCGCGCCCTTGGAGCCCGAGGCGGATCGCCTGCTCGCCCGGGCCCGCGCCTAGCGCCGGCGCAGCGCGACCAAGGCGAGCACCGCGAGCAGCGCCACGAATGGCAAGCCGGGCGTGGCGTGCGTGCCCGCGTTGGCGGGATGGAACGAGCCCTCCGTCGGCGGCTGCCCGGTCAGGCCCGCGAGCTGCCCCGCGCTCACCGTCTGCTGGCCGCTCCGGCCCACGGTGAAGTCGCCCGGGCTGCCGTCGGCGTTGATGGTGAACGTTGCCTCGGTGCTGCTGCAGATGGCTTCCCGGTCGCAGCCCTTCACGAGCGCCTTGTACGTGCCGGGGCGAGCGTGGTCGGCCTTGTAGTCCCAGACCCACGTGATGTTCACCGGCTTGAAGTGCGCCCCGTGCGCGACGCTGTAGTCGCCGGCGCGCGTGATGTGCTCCGGGCTCAGGTATTGGCCGCTCGGGTCGCGCAGCTCCAGCTGCACCGTGCCCACGTCCACGTCGTAGCTGCCCCAGGGGGAGCTGAGCACGCCGTGGATGAGGGCCTTGTCGTGGATGAACTGCGGGATGACGAGCTCGACGTCCACCGGGTTCTTGACCGGGACGGTGAAGCGCACCGGGTACTGCTCGCCCGCCCACGGCTTCATGCTCGGCGCGGGCTGCATGCTCAGGCCCATCTTCCCGTTCGGGCCCTGCTCGTACCACGAGTACACGAGGAAGATGTCCTGGTCCTTGGGCACGACGTCGACGAGGGGCTTGCCCAGGTTCACGTCGAACTCCTGCGAGTTCGGGCTGCCCGGCAGGCCCGTCTGCAGGTCCTGCGGGTCGGTCGCGCCGTGCGCGATGACCTTGGCCTGGCCGTTCGTCACGGCTTCGTGGATGGGCGGCGGGTCGCTCGCGCCCTGGCCGTACTCGCCCAGGCTGCCCATGTAGAGCGTGGCCTCGACGACGAAGTTCGGCATGACGCCCGGGTCCCAGGCCCAAGGCGGGTACTCGCACGTGACATCGGGCAGGATGCCCGGCACGAACCCGTCCGGGCAGAACTGCGCCCAGGAGAAGTAATCCGCGGCCGCGTAGAACCAGGCGTGCACGTCCTTCGTCGTGTCCAGGAACACGTCCTTGGCCCGGCCGTGCTCGTTGTGGAGCAGGGAGTAGAAGGTCGCGGTGTCGTTGAAGTCGTTGGAGGAGTGGACCTGCACCGGCCCGGCGGTCAGGAAGATGACGAGCTTGTTGATGGCGTCCGTGTCGCAGTCCGGCCCGCCCGGGGCGAAGCCGCCGTAGACCGGGACGCCGACCGTCGGGTCGTCCACGGGCAGCACGCCGCAGTTGTCGTCGTTCCAGAACGCGGTGAGCTCGTCGCCCTCCGGCGCGTACGTGTTCGCCGGCTGCGGGGCATCGAAGCCGTTGTTGAACACGTGCCCGTACATCGTGATGGTCTGCGACTGCCGGGCGGCATCGTCCGAGCCCGATCCGGCGTCCTGGCCGAAGGCGGGGGCAGCGAGCAGCAGGGCGACCAGCACGGCTAGGCAGGCCGAGCGCATGGCTCGACCACCGCCCGCCAGGGCATGAAGCTTTTTGTACACCGGGTCGGCACGGCCTCGTTCCAAGGAACCAACCGAGGGCTTTTTCAAGGACGCCGACCGTCCGAAGGCGTCCTATGGTGCTCTCCCGCGCTCGCTGCCTCGGCCTGGCGCTGCTTCTCGTCGCCGTGACGCTCGCCGGTTGCACGAGCTCAAACCCGCCCCCGGCCGACAACAACCCCCCACCGACCGACACCGATGGCCAGGACGGGTTCAACGACACCCCGCCCGTCGTGTTCAAGCCGCCCGTGGCGCGCATGCAGGTGTTCGACGCCAGCAACGCCCTCGCCTTCGAGAGCGACTTCGTCGCCGAGAACCGCACGGCCCCGGTGTTCGTCACGGGCGGCGCGAACCTGACCTTCAGCGCGGCGAACAGCGCCGCGGTCGAGGCCACGGCGAGCGTCCAGTCCTGGCGCTGGAGCTTCGGCGATGGCGGGTTCAGCAGCGGCCGGACGGTCCAGCACGCCTTCACCGACCTGGGCGGCCTGTTCACGACCACGCTGACCGTGACCGACAGCCACCAACTCAGCGACGTGCTGAACATCGTCATCGCCGCCGAGCCGACGAAGACGTTCAACGTCACGTACAACGTCACCGGCGCGCTGCAGGGCGGCCTGCTCGGCCTGCCGATGCAGCCGGGCGTGGACACGGAGACGAAGGACCTCAACGTCAGCGCCCTCGTGCAGGGCTACCCCGTGGTGCCGGTGAGCGCGAAGTTCACGCTCCACCCCGGGGAGCCGACGAGCGACTTCGACTTCTCCCTCAAGGATCCGAACGGGAACACGACGCAGACCGCGGCGACCGAGCCGGCCCCCGGCGCGGACGAGGTCATGACGCTCGGCGCGGGCGACCTGAAGAAGCCCGGCACGTACCAGTTCGCCGTCGTGCTCTACGCCGGCGCGAACGGGACGTACAGCATCACGGGTGAGGTCATCTACAAGGTCGTGAACCCGAACGTGCCGGCGAAGCCGAGCACGTAGCGGGGGACCGAAGCCCCCACGCGCCCTACTGCACCGCGCCCCAGAGCAGCGGGAGCAGGACCGTCACGTCGCCCTCGACCGTGACGTGCGAGCCTTCCTCCTTGAGCTTGCCCCAGGAGATGGCCTCCCGCGTGCGCGCGCCGCTGAGCGATCCGTCGCTCTCCTGCGCCGTGGTGATGTACACGGCGTAGTCCAGGCCGTCCCGGAACTGCGCCCACCAGATGGTGTGGTGCTTGCTGATGCCGCCGCCGAGCATGAGCGCGCCCAGCTTCGGCGCGCGGTGCACGAAGTCGCTGAGCTGCTGCTCGTCCCGCAGGACGTCGATGCCGAAGTCCCGGTGCCGCTGGCGGAACAGCCAGAGCTGCGAGCCGACGGCGCCATCGGTGATGCCGGGGACGAAGACGGGGATGCGGCGCTTCGCGCATTGCACGAGGATGCTGTCCTCGGCGCGGGGCTCATGCTGAACGGCTTCGCCCAAGGCCTGGATGAGCTCGGCCGGGCCCCACACCGCCTGCTGCTTGTACAATTGCTCGAGGAGCGGCTTGAGCTTCTCCTCCAGGATGAGGCCGTAGCTCTCCTGCGGGACGAGGACGCTGCCCAGGCGGTGCACACCGCGGTGGTGCAGCTCCGTGTCGTCCATCTCGAACGTGCCCTGGTAGTAGTCCTTCCAGATGCGGGCCAGGTCGTGGTCGAGCGTGCCGCAGGTCGTGATGAGGGCCTGGACCTTGCCGCTCGCCACCATGTCGCGCAGCACGCCGCGCGTGCCCGTGCTCACAATCGCTGCGGGGAAGCTGACGATGCGCTGGCATTGCTGGTCTGCGAGCATGCGGCGCGTGATGTCCGCCGCGACCGCGAGCTTCTGTGCGGTGAAACCGCCGGCGTCGGCGAAGCCGTCCACCAGCCCGCGCACCGTGGTGCGGGGCGTGACGCGCAGGTCGCGGACGGGCTCGGGCTCCATCAGCGGCCCCGCTGGCCGAGCTTCGCGCACGCCTCGCCGATGCGCTCCAGGCCTTTCTGCAGGTTCGCGCGCGAGTTCGCGTAGCTCATGCGCACATGCCCCTCCCCAGCGCGGCCGAAGGCGCTGCCCGCGGTCACCGCGACGCCCGCTTCCTGCAGGAGGTGGTCGCTGAGCTCCTGGCTGTTCATCGGGAAATCGTAGGACGGAAAGACGTAGAACGCGCCCTGTGGCTTGTTGCATTTCCACCCGGGGATCTTGTTGAGGCCCTCCACGATGAGGTCGCGGCGCGCGCGGAACTCGTGCGCCATCTCCTCGATGCTCTTCTGCGGGCCCTTCAGCGCCGCGATGCCGCCGGCCTGGGCGAAGCTCGTCGGGTGCGTGATGCTGTGCTGCTGGACCTTCGAGATCTCGTTCAGCGCGGGCTCGGGCGCGACGACCCAGCCCAGGCGCCAGCCGGTCATGGCGTAGCTCTTGCTGAAGCCGTTCACGGTCACGGTGCGCTCGAACATGCCCGGCTGCGCGGCCAGGCTGTGGTGCTGCCCGTCGAACACGAGCTTCTCGTAGATCTCGTCGCTCAGCACCCACAGGTCCTTGTCCTGCGCCAGGTCGCACAGGCCGCGGACGTCCTGCTCGCGCAGCACGCTGCCCGTGGGGTTGTTCGGGCTGTTGACGATGAGGAGCTTCGTCTTCGGCGTGAGCACGCTCGCCACGTCCTCGGGCAGCATGCGGAACTCGTCCCGCGCGTCCACCGCGACCACGACGGGCTTGCCGCCGGCCATGCGGATGATGGGCTCGTAGCTCACCCACGCCGGGTCGGTGAGCACGACCTCGTCGCCCGGGTCGATGCTGGCCAGGATGGATTCGAAGATGGCCTGCTTCGCGGGCGTGACGATGACGTGCTTCGCCTCGCACGGAATCTTGTTGTCGCGCTGGCTCTTCTGCGCGATGAGCTGGCGCAGCTCCGGGATGCCGTTGCTGCTGACGTAGTGCGTCTCGCCGCGGTCCAGGCTCTGCTTCGCCGCGTCGCAGATGTGCGCCGGGGTGGGGAAGTCGGGCTCGCCGACGCTGAAGCTGATGACCTCCTTGCCCTGGGCCTTGAGCTTGGCGACGATGTCGGCGGCCTTGACCGTCCCGCTCAGCTCCACGCCGCGCATGCGTTGCGCGCGGAAGTCCACGCGGTCGCGCTCCCCGGCGCGCCACAGGCCGGGGGCCATGCTGCCGTCCATGAGCTTCGCCTCGCCCAGGTTCGTGGCAGCGAGATGCTGCAGGCTGGGCCGCTAGCCGAGCTTGTTGTGCAGGATGGCGAGCGTGTCCACGAGGCGCGCCAGGCCGGGGCCCCAGTCGTCGGCGTGGCGGAGCAGGCCGCGCGCCTCGAACTCGCCGGCGAGCACTTCCCAGTCGAAGCTGCGGATGTTGTGCCCGACGAGGGTGCAGCCCTCGCTCCGGCACGCCTCGAGGAAATGGTACAGCTCCTCCAGGCTGCGCGCGCCGGGCATATGCTGCTCGGTGAAGGCGACGGTGCGCTTCGAGCCCACGTCGTGGAGCACGCAGCACGCGACGCGCATGTGCCGCAGGTCGCCGAAGCCGTGGGGCAGGTCGCTGCTCAGCCAGAGCGTCTCGACGTCGAGGACGTGCTCGCCCGCTTGCGGAGGGTGCACAGCGCGGGTAGGTGTGCGCGCGCCTTGGGCGATGCGTCAGATGGTTCGATGGTGCGTTGGACGAGGATGCAGTGGAGCCAAGGGATCCACAGGAAGTCAGGCAATCGATGCCTGCCCGTCGAGCTCCTCCCAGCCGGTGGGCGGGGGACAGAAACAGTTGCGCGTGAGGTACGGCCGGGCGTCGACATGGCCCGACGCCAAATCCACGGTGCGTGCGACGACCCTCGGCGTGTGCGCCGCTGCGCTTCCCTGCAGTTGTCCTCCGACGCCACGCCGACGAAGCCGACGATGTGGGTGCCGCTCACGTCCCGCCAGGCGTGGAAGGCGATGGGCCTCGCCTGCTCGTTGCAGTCATGGTTCCGGAACGTGCCCATGCTGTACGTGACCGCCGCGGACCGACCCTGCACGGTGACCTGGAGTCCGGCCGGCGCGCCCGTGAGGTCGCGCAGCGCCTGAGCGGCTGGTGGGGGGACGGTGCGGGCGCCGCTCGGGACCTCGACACGCGCATCGGGCCCCGCGACGCTGTACGTCCGTGCATCGTGACGCGCCTGAGCAACGACCACGAAGGACAAGCGCTGGGCTGCGCCGAGGACGGCGCTCGCAGGGAGTTGGGCCCCCGCTTTGCTGATGTTCGCATCGGACAGGTGCACCCAAGGTCCGCCGGCGACCGTGCCGTTCGGGGCGGTCGCGTTCGCATCACCTCGACCAAGAACGGCACGACCTCGCCCGACGCGCCGCGAAGCTCCTCCGGAAACCGGACGCGCCACGGCCCGGCCTGCGCCTCGACCTGCCCGCGCTCGCACAACCTGGTGCGGTCCTCCATGTGAAATTGTGCGCCACTCGGCAGCTTGCGCGTCACGACGAAGACCACGGGGTGTGTCAAGGCAGATCCCACCGTGCAGTCCGGGCCCGGCGTGACGCGCTGCACGGTGACGTCCGCGCCCCCGATGTAGGCAGAGCCGGAGACGACGCGCACGTCGTACCCGGTGCTCGGTTTCTCGCCCCACAGGTACGCCACCACGCTCTGGTTGCCGAAGTCCACGTTCGGGAGCGGCGGTGTCGGGATGGCGCGCGTGCACACGTTCGCCCAGAGCGCGGCCCACGTCGTGTTGTCGTTCACGACTTCGGACCGCTCCTCCCCGCTCGCGGCGCAGCCCTCGATGGGCGTGAAGGCGAGCCGGCTGTCGTCCCCAGCTGGCGGCGACGGCGTGGGGCCGGTCAGGCACCCGACCACTTCCGGCCAGAGCGACGCAAGCGAGGAGCTCGCGCACGGAGACGCATGGCCGGCGCACCGATTGAACGTTCCGACGATGTTCGGCTGCGACCAACCTTAGTCGTTCAATTCCCGCCACGCCTCGATGACGCGCAGCACGGCATCGACCGCATGCGCCCCGGCATCCACGCGCTCCTGCGCCTGCTCCATCGTCATGCCCGGCCCGGTGATGGCCAGCCCGATGGGCT
Organism: Halobacteriales archaeon; assembly: GCA_020201485.1. Lineage (GTDB taxonomy): Archaea > Thermoplasmatota > SW-10-69-26 > JACQPN01 > JAIVGT01 > JAIVGT01. The sequence continues at coordinate 3,199 of JAIVGT010000210.1, read as the reverse complement.
TGTCGTACTCCAGGGCGAGGGCCTGCAGGGTCTGCGCCGTGCTGTGCGTGATGACCTCGTCGTGCATCGTCTCGCCCTTGACCACGGCGCCGATGCACACGACCGCATCCACCGCGTCCTGCTCCAGGAGCCATTCGCACGGCAGCGGCGCGTCGAACGTGCCCGCGATGCGGAGCACGGGGCCGAGCTTGCACCGCGCCTGCTTCGCCCGGTCCTGGGCGCGCGCCAGCATGTCCGCCGCCAGCTCCCGGTGGAACTCCGCGACGACGAAGCCGATGGTGATGCCCTCGCCATCGTGGGCGGGACCGAGCTCACGCGAGCGGACCAGCGTCCTCACCTCCCTGGCGCTGGCCGGTCCCAGCGCGCTTCTGCAGCTCGTCGGGCGCGAACAGCATCCACAGCGCGTTCTGCGCGTGCTCCCGGGCGCGCTCGCGCGCGATGCGCCGCTGCTCCCCCGGCACGCGCGTCTCCGACTCGTGGAAGAACACGCCGAGGATGTGCTTGTTCGTCATGAGCTGGGCCCATTGCAGGCCGAGGTTCGCCTCGTGCGCGCATTGCTCGTCGAGGCGCTCCCCGCCCACCCAGGCGAGGGCGATGGCGAGCGCGCACCCATCATCGAGCAGGCGCTTGCACGCCACGGGCAGGTCCTTCATGCCGGGCACGGTGACGCGCACCGCCTCGACCTTCCACGGGCTGCGCGCGAATTCGGCCAGCACCTCCTTCGCCATGTCCACGCGGGCGAAGGTCGTGTCCACGACGGCGATTCGAAGGCTCTCTTGCCGCATCACGGCACTGCGCGTCTGGGGGTGCTTCTTCGGCATGGCTAGCATCCGGTCATGTTGACCGCCCGGCTCAACGCCCCATCCATCTGTAGCAAACCATGCCCCTGCCTGGTTTGGTTGAAGCCTGTGAGTGGTTCATGGGGGTCCCTCAGAAGACCAGCTCATCCGGATTCTCGTCTTGGCCTGCACAGTCTTCCCAATCAAATGGCCCGAAAGGCCCATTAGGCAGGGAACTGTAGCCTCCCCTCTGTAGGCCCGTCCGACCGTTGGTTTCCATATAGACCCACGTTCCGTCGCCACTCACGAGCCCGTTAGGGCTTGGCAAACCGAGGAAATTTCCAGTGGGACGGTCATCGAGATAAATTCCTTGCGCGATCCGGCCGCCGGGGGAGGGAACGGGTGTCGCGAATGGAACGTATTTGACGTTCTCGACGTTTGCGCATGAAAACGCGTCGCCAAGCTGGGTGGGAATGCACAACAACGCGAAAACCAGGACCAAGCCGGGCGCTGGGCGCATGGGCGGCGACGAATGCGTCACAGACGATAAGCGCTTGCTGCCGAGCGTGGTCATGTGAGTCCGCCCGCCACGCAACCGCTTACGAAACCTCCTCCTTCTTCTCCGGCGCGCTCGGCGGCGTGAACAGCCCGCTGTCGAAGATCTTGCGGATGATCTTGCGCGTGCCGTCGAGGTCGTGGTCGAACTTCGTGATGCGGATGACCTCCGGGGACAGGCCGCGCTCCGCCATCTTCGCCCGCAGCTCCTCGACCTTGTGGTAGTCGTCCCAGCCCAGGGCGATGACGTCCGGCCGCAGGCGCTCCACGCTCTTCAGCTGGTCCACCGGGTCGCCGAGGATGGCATCATCGACCGGCTTCAGGCCGCGCACCATCTCCAGGCGCATCTCCTCGCCGATGATGGGCTGGTGCTTCCTCCGCCGCACCATCTCGTCCGTGCTCACCACGACCACGAGCTCGTCGCCGAGCTTGCGCGCCTCCTGCAGGTAGTGCAGGTGCCCGAGGTGGAGGATGTCGAACACGCCCACGGCCATGACGCGCCGCTTTGGCATCAGGCAGGACCATCCGCGGCTCGGGCGATGAAGGTTGCCCACGCGGCCGCGACCTCCTCGCCGGTCAGGAGGAGCGTGCCGTGCGCGTCCGCCCACGCCCGCGCGCCCGTCCGCGCCAAGGCCCCGTCCCCGTCCAGCATCTCCGCCCCGGCGAGCACCCCGGGCACGCCCGCCATGCGGCCCAGCGCGCAGGCTAGCTCCGTGTGCCCGCGGCGCGCCTCCAGCAGGGGCTCGCTCGCCACGCACAGCGCCACGTGCCCGGGCGCGCGGAACTCCCGGCCGAGGGCAGCGATGCCCCCGCCCTGCGCGCCCAGCTCGGCGAAGCGGCGGATGGTCAGCGCGCGGTCCCGGTCCGTGATGCCGGTGAACGTGTCCCGGTGGTTGACGGTCAGGCTGAAGGAGGAGCGCGCGTCGTAGGGGAGCTTGCCCGGCCGCAGCGCGCGCAGGACCGGATGCTGCTCCGCGAGGTCCGCGTGCAGGTCCTGCACGAAGGGCAGGCCGAACTGGCGCGCGACGGGCGCGTCCACCGCGAGGAACACCAGCCCGCCCGCCTCCCGGCGCAGGGTGCGCACGTGCCGCGGCTCCATGAGGTGCCCGGCGAACAGGATGTCCGTCTCCCCCTCGCGGTCCGCGCCGTCGAACACGAGCACGGGCTGGCCGGCGCGCAGCAGGCGGAGCGCCTCGTCGATCTTCGAGCGCAGGTGCAGGGCCACGGGGGGCGAAGCCCAGGCTGGGAAATGAAGATTGGGTATCTACGCAGAAACGGGTATGGGCGTGCCTTTACCGCACGGCGCCGGCGTCCGAGCGCATGCGGATGCGCACGAGGCGGGTCACGTAGCCCGCGACGCGGTTCCGCATGGACTTGCTCGTCATGTCCGTCAGCTCGCTCACCTTCTTCTTGTTTTCGTCGAAGCTGGTGCCGAACTGGTCGGGGAAGCGCAGGAGGAGCTCCTCGCCCACGCGCTTGATGTACGTCGGACGGATGTTGCCCATCGGGACCGCGGCTGGGAAGCGGGTTGGGCTATAAAATGGTTGCGCGGAGGGACACGCGGGGCCAGGAAACCCCCTCGTCCCGCGCCCCGATGCCCGGCCATGAAGGTCCTCGTCGCCGGGGCCACGCGCACGCTCGGCAGGCCGACCACCGCCGCGCTCGCGCAGCAAGGGCACGCCGTCGTGGCCATGACGCGCGACCCGGCGCGCGCCGCGCCCATCCGCGCGCACTGCAAAGGCATCGCAGTGGCGGAGCCCCTCGACGAGCGGGCCATGCGCAACGTCCTGCATGAGCACCGACCGGACGCGGTCCTGCACCTGCTCACCGCGCTCCCCCCGGGCGGCGGCGCCAAGGCGTCCGAC
>JAIVGT010000381.1 GCA_020201485.1 Halobacteriales archaeon | reverse complement strand
ACACGCTGTACACCGGCGCGGACCTGCACGCCCTGCACGACTTCTTCGAGGTCGCCATCGGGCCGGACGAGGGCCTGCACATCGGCTACATGCACGCCGAGGACAGCACCGATGCCCCCGTGCACGACTACGGCGCGCGCACGCTGTGGTACGTGCACGGCGAGCCGGCCGGGCGCGAGGCGGCGGAGCGCGGCGCGGCCGGGAACACGAGCCTGCTCAGGGCGTTGCCTCGCATCGCGCCTTGAGGGCCTGGTTCATCGCGTGGTAGCCGGGTTCCTCGGCCTCGAGCTGCTTGCGCGCCACGCCGACGAGCGGGCCCCAGTGGCGCTCCGGGTTGTGCACGCGGGTCTTGCCGCCAAGCGCCTCGAGCCGGATGGTGTGCTCGGCCTTGATGAGGCCGAGCACGAGGTCCGCGCCCCAGCGGATCTCGCGCGGCGCGTCCAAGGCGAGCAGGGTGGGCTTGAGCACGACCGCGCCGCGCGTCGCGGAGGTCACGTGCTCGTCGAACTTCTTGCCGACCTGCATCGCGCCCTTCATCGCGGTGATCTGCGGGTTCCACTGTGGGTAGCTGGGGAAGTCGGTGAGCACCTGCCATACGCGCTCGGGCGGCGCGGCGATGTCGACGCTGGTGACGATGTCGTGGGGCATCGGACCGCGATTCGCGTCGCGCGCAAGAAGCTTACGGCGCGGCCGCTACCTCGACCGCCTTGCCGCGCAGGATGAGCACGCGCGCCGCGTCCTCGGGCAGGCTGACGAGTTGCTCCCGGCTGAGGTGGTAGATGCGCAGGTCGCTGGCGGCGAAGCTGCCCACGTCCTCCAGCACGCGCACGAGGAGGCGCGTCATGCTCGGCTCGGGCGGCGGGGGGAGCGCGGTCGCGGGCGGCGCTGCGGCCGGGCCGTCGAGCCTGGGCTCGTGCGCCATGGCCTCGCTGCTCAGCGTCTCCGGGCCGGGCTGCGGGCGGAGGGAGGGGCGGGGCACGAGGCTCGGGTAGGGCGGCGCGGGCGCGCCGGGGCGGTGGAGCACGCGGCGCTTCGTCTCGCGCAAGAGCTGGACGAGCGCCTCGTACAGCTCCTGCTCCTCCTTCAGCATCGGGCCGATGTCCGTGCTCCCGCCGCGCGCCGCGGCCAGCGCGCCGGTCACGACCTTGCGCTCGCGGTGCTCGTACAGGTCCTCGGCCAGGCGGCGCGTGTTCTGCAGCTCATCGCCGAGGAGCGTCGCCTTGGGGCCGCCGGGGTTCGACGCGTGCTCGCGCTGATGGTCCTCGGCGAGGGAGCGCAGGTAGAGCTCCAGGTCGCGGTAGAAGCCCGGCTCGAACCGGGTGAGCTTGGGCGAGCTGCGCTCCAGCTGCTGGCGCTTCCGGAGGTTCTCGTAGGCGAGGGGCTCCGGGGGCGGCACGCAGGCCCATCGGCGCAGGGCCTTGATGTTCCTTGCGTTCAGGCTTCGACTGCATCGCACCGCAGCTCGCCCACGCCGGCGATGCGGGCGTGGAGCCTGTCCCCGGACAGGATGGGCCCGACGCCGCCCGGCGTGCCGGTGAAGATGACGTCGCCCTGCTCCAGGGTCATGACGCTGCTCAGCCGCTCGACGATGCCCGGCACGCGCACGAGCATCTGCGCCGTGCTGCCGCGCTGCCGCGCCTCGCCGTTCACGAGCAGCTCGATGTCGAGGCCGTGCGGGTCGGGGACCTCGGCCGCCGGGCGCACGGCGCTGAGCGGCGCGAACGTGTCGTAGCCCTTCGCCTCGTCCCAGGGCAGGCCCTTGGCCTTCGCCAGCGCCTGGAGCTCGCGGGCCGTGACGTCGAGCCCGACCGCGTAGCCCAGCACGTGGCGCATCGCGTCTGCGCTGCGCACGCGGCGCGCGCGCTCGCCGATGATCACCGCGAGCTCGACCTCGTGCTCGATGCGGCCGACCTTGGGGAGGAAGAGCTTGCCGCCGCCGGGCAGGAGCGCGCTGCTCGCCTTGAGGAAGAAGTGCAGCGCTTCGAGGTCGGGCGCGTGGCCCATCTCGACGCGGTGCGCGGCGTAATTGCCGACCAGGCCGATGACCTTGCCCGCCGGGAGCTGCTCGCCGCTCGTGAGCGTGAGATGCACGCCCGCGCGAGGACGCGCCGCCGCAAGAAACTTCCTTACACGCCGCGGCCTTCGATGGCCTTGACGCGGAGCTGCGTGGAGCGGCACTTGCGGCACCGCTCGGCCTTCTGCGGGTTGCGGCAGTAGCACTTCATGCAGATCTTCTTCCGCAGGAGCCGCGCGTCCGCCTCGGGGAACTTGCCCATGGTATGCCTCGGAGGCAGCCGCGGAATGGGGTTGGCCTATAAGAAGGTTGGGCTGGCGGGCGCGCAGCGCTCACGCCCAGTCCGGCATCCACGCCTCGAGCAGCACCCAGTACAGGCTCGTCT
>JAIVGT010000179.1 GCA_020201485.1 Halobacteriales archaeon | reverse complement strand
GGTCTGCGGGCACGACGTCATGCGCGAGGCGGTGCAGGCGCGCGCCTGCCTGGGCTACGTGAGCCAGGACGTGGCGCTCGACCGCGCGTTGACCGGCCGCGAGCACCTCGAGCTGCACGCGTCCCTCTACCACCTGCCGCGCGTCGAGGCGCGCCAGCGCATCGCGCACGTGCTGCAGCTCGTCGAGCTCACCGAGCGTGCCGACGACGTGGTGAAGAAGTACAGCGGCGGCATGCGCAAGCGCCTCGACATCGCGTGCGGCCTCGTCCATCGGCCGCGCGTCCTGCTCCTCGACGAGCCCACGCTCGGCCTGGACATCCAGACGCGGCGGCGCATCTGGGACGCCATCCGCGCGCTGAAGGCGCAGGGCGTGACGGTGCTCCTCACCACGCATTACCTCGAGGAGGCGGACCAGCTCGCGGACCGCGTCGCCATCATCGACAAGGGCCGCATCGTGGCGCTCGGCACGCCGGGCGCGCTCAAGGCGGAGCTGGGCGGCGACAGCGTGCAGCTGCGACTCGGCGCTCCAGCCGAGCCTGGTTTCCTCGACGATCTTCGCGCCATGCCCGGCGTGTCCGCCGTCGCGCGCACGGACGAGGGCGCGACGCTCGCCGCAAGCCGCGCCGACGAGGCCATCCCGCGCATCGTGCAGCTCGCGGAGAAGCACGGTGCGCGCGTCGAAGCGCTCCGCTATGCGCGGCCCAGCCTCGACGACGTGTTCCTCAAGCACACCGGGCGCAGCCTGCGCGACGAGGAGGGGGATGACCGCGCGCAGCGCGCGCTGCGGAGGATGCGCGCTTGAGCGAGCTCGGCCTCGCCGCGCGGCAGCAGGAGGTCGGCGCGCTCGCGCTGCGCTACTTCCGCCGGCTCGTGCGGGAGAGGTACACGCTGACCTTGACCCTGCTCCAGCCCATCTTCTGGCTCGTGTTCTTCGGCTCGCTGTTCAGCGCCGTGGACCCGGCCGGGGGCGCGGCGGGCGCTGGGAACTACCTGGATTTCGTGCTGCCCGGCATCGTCGTGCTGAACGTCCTCGGCGCGGGGCTGGCTGCCGGCATCGAGGTGATGTTCGACAAGGAGACGGGTTTCCTCCACCGCCTGCTCGCCTGCCCCATCTCGCGCTGGAGCATCATCGGCGCACGCCTGCTCTACGTCGTCGCGACCGCGCTCCTCCAGGTGTGCATCCTGCTCGGCATCGCCTACGCCATCGGCGCGCACCTGAGCGGCGGGCCGGCCGGCATCGCCGTCATCCTGGGCGTGAGCGTGCTGTTGAGCTTGGCGCTGGGCGCGCTCAGCCTGGTCATGGCGTTCACGTTCAAGAGCCACGGCGAGTTCTTCGCCGTCCTCGGCTTCGTGAACATGCCGCTGTTCTTCCTGAGCAGCGCGCTCCTGCCCGTGAGCCGCATGCCGGCCTGGATGCAGCCGCTGGCCGCCGTCAACCCGCTCACCCCCGCCATCGACGTCGCGCGAGCGGCCGCCGTGCAGGGCGTGCCGTGGGACGTGCTGCCGCAAGCGTTGGCTGCGCTGCTCGTCATCGATGCGCTCTGCCTCGCGCTCGCGGCGCGGGTGTTCGCGCAGAAGGTCGAGTAGGCTCAGTGCCCGCCCAGCTCCTTCGCCAGCCGCTCGATGCTGGCCTTGCTCTCCTCGACGAGCTGCCGCGCCCGGTCCTCGCGCTTGCTCTCGCCGAAGATGCGGATGAGGGGCTCCGTGCCGCTGGCGCGCACCAGGACCCAGCCGTCGTCGTGCAGCACCTTGATGCCGTCCGTCGTGTCCACCTTGCCCTTCTGCTGTGCGGCGAAGCGCTCCAGGATGCGCGGCTTGGCCGCGTCGCTCACGTGCACCTTCTGCTTCACGTTCGCGTACTTCGGCACGTCCGCGAGCAGCGAGCTCATCGGCTTGCCCGTCTGCGCCATGAGCTCCAGCATGCGCGCGATGCTGAACAGGCCGTCGCGCACGTGCTGGTGCTCGGGCCAGATGAGGCCGCCGTTCTCCTCGCCGCCGAAGATGGCGTTCTCGCGCTTCATCGCGTTCGCCACGGTCGGGCTGCCGACGCGGGTGTACATCACGCGCCCGCCCTTCGCCTTCACCATGTCCTCCACCGCGCTGCTCGTGCTCACCGGCGTGACCACCAGGCCGCCCTTCCTCCGCGCCACGACGGTGCTCGCCATGAGCGCCAGGCTGTGGTCGCCGATGACGTAGCGCGCCTGCTCGTCGACGAAGATGGCCCGGTCGGCGTCGCCGTCCTGGATGAAGCCGGCGTCGGCGCGCAAGGCCTGGCACGCGGCCATGAGCTGCTTCGCGTTGTCCGCCACCGGCTCGCTCTCGTGGCCGGGGAAGGTCCCGTCCGGCTGCGCGTTCAGCCCCACGACCTTGCACCCCAGCTTGCGCAGCAGGTAGGGCGCGGTGTAGCAC
>JAIVGT010000209.1 GCA_020201485.1 Halobacteriales archaeon | reverse complement strand
GCTCAACCTCGTCGGCGGAGCGAAGGACTTCACCCTGGGCGAGGCCGTGCCGTGCGGGAAGTACAACGTGTGGAGCGGCGTGTACTGGAGCAAGGACGGGGGCAGGACGTGGGGCCAGGCGCTCATGCCCGGCTTCCCCGGCGACAAGAACACCACGCTCCTCAGCCACTACCAGTGCAACAGCGACCCGGTGCTCGCCTTCGGCTCCGACGGCACGGCGTACTACAGCGGGTTGGCCTACGGCGGCAGCGCGAACAGCACGCAGAACAGCGGCGTGTGCCCGGGGGACCAGGCTGCTCCGCTGTGCGAGGGCAGCGTGTGGACCGCGAGCAGCAAGGACGGCGGCGCGACGTGGGAGAGCTTCGCCAACGTCGCCGTGAGCGACGCGAACACGGCCGGCCTAGACAAGCAGTGGTTCGCCACCGACCCCACGAACCCGAACAACCTCGTCATGACCTGGATCCAGTTCACGGGCGTGGCCGCGTACTTCCTCACCGCCGTCAGCTCGGACAAGGGCGTGACGTGGAGCCCGCCGCTCACGCTCGCCGAGCTGGACGCGCCCGTGCACCAGTTCGCCATGCCCGCGTACGGGCCCGACGGCAGCGTGTACTACGTGTGGCGCAACTTCGGCGCCGCAGGCATCGCCGGCGCGGGCGGCCCGCCGTTGCCCGCCACGCCCCTCGGCACGCCGGGCGCGGCCCAGGTCATGTTCACGAAGACGGCCGTGGCCGGCACGCCGAGCATCCCGCCCGCCATCGGCGTCGCGCCCGTGCACGACGTGCCCTCGCCGTTGCCGAACGGCAAGTACCGCCTGGAGAGCATCACGAGCGTCGCCGTGGACCTGAGCAGCGGGCCGAACAAGGGCGACATCTACATCGTGTGGCCGGATTGGAACGGCAAGGACAGCGACGTGCTCCTCGTCAGCAGCAGCGACGGCGGCCTGACGTGGACCGCGCCCCTGAAGGTCAACCAGGACGCGGGCGGGGACCAGTTCATGCCCTGGGTCACGATCGCGGAGGACGGCGGGGTCATCGTGAGCTGGTACGACCGCAGCTACGACCCGGCGAACACGAAGCTCGACATTACGCACGCGCGCAGCATCGACGGCGGCAAGACCTGGGGCCAGATGCGCATCACGGACCGGAGCTGGGACGTGCCCGATGGATGCTACCACCAGACCGGCCCGCCGTTCATCGGCGACTACCACGGCGTCGTCGCGCTCGGCGGCATGGCGCACCCGTTCTTCGCCGACGGCATCACGGGCAAGTGCGAGGTGTGGACGGCGAGCGTGCCCTACGCCGCCATCGGCGGGAACAGCACGACGGGCAACCGCACGCTCGGCTAGCGCGGCCCGCGCGCGGTCCACACGAGCTGGTCCGCCTCGCGCTCCTCGCGAACCGTGCGGAACGCGCCGCGCAGCGCCTCGGTCAGCGCCTCCGCCGGCGGCCCGCGGGCGACATCGGGGAACAGCTCGGCGTGGAGCCCGGCGAGGAAGTCCACGAACGGGTCCACGCCGCGCGGCAGGGGAGCGGTGCCGACGACGTGCAGCGTGCCCCGTGCGTGCAGCACGCGTCCCCACTCGCGCGCCGCCCGGGCGAGCGCGGAGGAGGGTGGGGCCTCGTTGCAGAGCAGCAGCTTCGCGTACCCGTCGCGGAAGGGCAGGGCGGACCACGGAGCCTCGCTCACCGCGACCCCGGGAGGAGCGGCCCCGGGCAGGCGCGCGCCCGGGGAGAGCACGAGGTGCGTCTGGCGCGGCGCGTGCTGCGCGAACGTGGCCAGGATGCGCAGCTCGATGGCCGAGAGCTTCGAGCCGCTCACGACCACGATGGGCCCCCGCAGGCGCATGCCCTCGCCGCCCCGGGGGCGCTGGGCGTCGAACGCCGCGAGCAGGAGCTGCATCGCATCCCGGAGCTCGTCGCGCAGCGCCGCGTCGCCCGACGGGCTGAGGCGGAGCAGCTTGCGGTCCGGGCCGGAGCCGGGGATGCGCTGGGCGTGGACGAGGCCGGCGCGCTGCAGCGCGCCCAGCCGGCGGTACACGGTGGCCCGGTCCGCCTCCCCGGCCAGCTCCTGGGCCAACCCGTACCCGTGGGCCGGACCGCGGCGCAGCGCGCGGAGCAGGCGGCGGTCGCGGGGCATCGTCGCAGGCATGCGGCGAGCGATGGTCGCAGCCGGGCTTAGCCCTTGCCCGCCAGGTCGTGGCGCATCTCGGCGACGTGGCCCTGGAAGTCGGCGCGCATCTGGCCCATGAGCATGCGGGCGAAGAGCGGGGCGAGGAGCCGGGCCGCGCCGCTCGGCTCCAGGCGCGCCTCGCACACGATGCGCGAGCCCCCCTTCGCCGGCAGGGCGCGCCACGTGCTGCGGTACCCCCACTGCCCCTCGATGCGGACCTCGCGCGAGCCGGGCACGAGCGTGACCGTGGTTTCGAACCGCTGCCGCCCCCACGCATCCTCGATGTCGAGGCGGTTTCCGGCGCGCGCCTTGATGCGCCGCACGCTCGCCTTGCCCGAAGGCTTCATGCCGCTCCCCTTCAGGAAGGCGGGGCTGCCGTGGTCGTCTGCGGTGTAGTCGGTCATCCAGGCGTACGCATCGTCGGGCGAGGCGGCGACCTCCGCCTCGAAGCTCCAGCGGCTGGGCATCGCGCCCCCACCACCGGGCGGGGGCATCAGCAGCTAGGCGAGCCGCCATGGTCGCAGCGCTGCGACTACGGGAGGAGGTGGCGCACCGTCTCCGGGCCGATGAAGTAGATGGCGAGGATGATGCCCAGGTACTTCACCGCGCTGCCGATGGCGATGCCGCCCATCCAGGAGCGGAAGCGCACGCCGGTGAAGGCGAGCACGAACAGGATCTGGTCGGGCATGCCCGGGATGAGGCAGTCCAGGAACAGGATGACGAAGCCGTACTTCGCCGTGTTCTTCGTGAGCCAGGCGATGCGCTTCTTCCCCTTCTCCGTCTTGCCCAGGTGGTGCTCGACGATGCCGCGCAGCGTGTCGCCGAGGAGGAAGAGGAGCCAGGCCCCGATGACCTTGCCCAGGAGCAGGGCGGTGAACGTCAGCGCCGCGCCGTTCTCGATGGTCGAGTTCACGACGATGAGCTCGATGGGCGGGGAGAAGACCGGGTTCAGCGCGAACAGCTGGATGCCGACGTTCAGGAGCGCCGCGCGGTACTCGCCGGAGAAGCCGGGCAGAGCCAGGGCGATGACGGAGTTCAGCAGCAGGACCGCGGCCCCGAGGAGCACGACGGTCATGAGCAGGACGACGCTGCGCTGGTCGGCGTTAAGCTGGTCCGGGCTCTTGATGCCCTCCCACAGGCTGCGCCGGCCGAGGCGCGTGCTCAGGTGCGAGTCCAGGCGCAGCACGTTGCTGAAGATGGCGTCCGGGATCTCGACCAGGCCGCGCAGCACCTTGCGCCGGGTGTTGATGATGCCGGTGCCGAGCTTCGCCTCCGCCTTCACCAGCCCGAAGCCGATGCGGCGCGTCGTGCGCGGGTAGTGCAGGACGTGCGCGCGGCGGCGGGCCATGCGCCTGGCCATGCCCTCCCGGCTGCGGCGCGCCTGGGAATCCGCGGAGCTCCGCACCTGGTCCATCATCTCCAGCAGGGCGCGCTTCTGCACGCTCGTCCGCGCGTCGAGGAGGAGCTTGAGGGTGCCATCGTCGCTCTTCTTCGCGGTGACGACGGACTGGTAGGTGATGCGCACGTCCGCGTCCACCTCGATGGCGTGGTACACGCCGTAGCTCCCTTCCCCGGCGCCGCGCCGCGTCGGGCGCTCGCCGTCGGGCAGGTCGCGCCAATGGAACGGCTCGGCCTGGATGCCGGGCGGCGGGCGGAGGCCGCGGTCGAGGCTGGCCATGCTGACGACGGTCGTGGGCAGGATCTTCGGGGCCGGGCCCAAGGCCGGCTCCGCCTCCTCCTCCCCCCGGTGGTGCAGCCGCTCGCGCAGCCGGCGCTTCTGCTCCTCCTCCTGCGGGGAGAGGACGCGGGAGAAATGGCTGGACTCGATCTGGCTGACCTCGCCCATGGGGAGCTGCTTCGGGAGCTCGACCGGGCCGAGGCTCACGTCCTCGCCGGCGATGCTCCGCCCGCCGCGCGCGACGAGCCCGGCGAGGCTGGCGTGGCAATGCCCGCAGAAGCGCGCATCGCGCGGCTGGGACTGCCCGCAGGAAGGGCAGGTGCGCTCGGCCGGAACGGCTGCCCCTCGCGCCACGCCGGTGCGAGGCCGGGCGGGGGAATGAGCTTTTCGACGGCGGCCCAGGCGCAGGATGCCGGCGACCTTTTGAGGCCGAGGGCCATGGGCCCCCATGGGCCTGCTGAAGACCCCGGTGGAGAAGGCGCGTTCCCTGGCGCACGACGCCATCCGCGCCCTCGGCGCGCAGCCCGACCAGGCGACCATCGGCCCGGACACGTGGCTGCTCGGCAAGTCGAGCGCCGCGGTCGTGCTCCGCATCCTGCCCCAAGGCGAGGAGAAGGCGTTCATCCAGGTCGCGAGCCCGGTGATGAAGGTCCCGGTCGCGCCGAACTTCCACGCGCGGCTCACGCAGCTCAACTACGACATGGCCGGGCTGTGCGCGTTCTGCACGACGCCTGCGGGCGAGGTGCACCTGCTCACGTCGCGCAGCGTGGAGGGCCTGAGCGCGGCGGAGATCGCCCAGCTCGTCACGCAGGTCGCGTACTTCAGCGACCTGTACGACGATGCCCTCCTCGAGGAGTTCGGGCGCGACCTGGCCCTGCACGACGCGCAGCGGCGGAAGCGCTAGACCTGGTCGCGCATCCCGGCGCGGCGGGCGTCCCGGCGCATGCGCCACTTGCGCGCGACGTCGGCCATGGTGCGGATGCTCGCCGTCGCCGCATGCAGCCGCCAGGCGAAGGCGAAGAGGAACACGCCCGTTGCGACGAGGGCGAGGCCGGCGATGATGGCCAGGAGCTGGAGGAAGATGCTCGTGGCGAAGATGGCGAGCAGGCCGAGGAAGATGAGCGCGACCGCCCCGGCGACGAGCGCGGCGAGCAGGCCGTTGAGGATCTTCGGGATGGTCTCGCCAACGACCTCGAGCGCGACCTCGATGGCGTCCTCGGCCGTGTGGCGCACGTTGTCCACGACGCCCTGCGCGTAGGCGGCGTAGCCTGCGACATCGGGGCCGGGCGCATCCTCGGGCATCGCCGCTGCAAGGCGCGCCAGGGCAAAAAGGCAGGGGGTTCAGCACCAGACCGCGGCCTGCGGAAGCGCGCGGGCCGCGCCGGTGGCGATGCGGCGCGCGGTCCAGGCGAGCGCGCTCGCGGCGAGCACGTCCTGCGGGCTGATCAGGCCCACGCCGCCGAAGACGCGCGCGGGACGCAGGCCGGCGGCGCGCAGCAGCTCGATGCGCTCGAAGATGCCGGCCCAGGTGTGGGGCGGGTGGGCGAGCGGCGCGCCGCGCATGGCCTGGAAGCTCAGCTCGGCGTGCGCCTCGTGCAGCCGCGGGTCGCGCGCCGCGCGGGCCTCGGCGACGCGCATCGGCGCGGGAGCGGGGAGGCGGCCCAACGCGGCGCGCAGCGCATCGGCCACCCCCTCGGCCAGCGGCACGTCCACGGCGATGACCTGGGCGTCGGTCGCGAGCAGCCCGGCCAGGTGCGCGTGCCGGGCGAAGTGCGCGAGATGCCCGTCCTCGAGCCGCACCTCGACCCATCCGGCGCGCGACGCGCTGGCCCCGAGGACGGCAGGCACGCGCTGCGAACCGCGCCCGGACCAAGGAGCTTTCGCTCAGCGCGCCACGGGAAGGCGTGAGGCCGAGGCGGCGGGCACGAGGGGCAGGCTGAACGTGAACGTCGTGCCCTGGCCCAGGCCCTCGCTCGTGCAGCCGATGTGGCCGCCGTGCTGCTCGACGATTCCGCGGCAGATGAACAAGCCGAGCCCCGTGCCTTTCGCGCCGACGGCGGGGTCGTGGGCCTGGCTGAACGCCTGGAACAGCTTGGCGATGCCCTCCGGGCTGAGGCCGGAGCCGGTGTCGGTCACGCTCACCTCGGCGTGCTCGGCGAGGCGCTGCGTCGTGACCACGACGCGCCCGCCGCGGGGCGTGAACTTCAGCGCGTTGCTCAGGAGATTGAACATGACCTGCGTGATGCGCCGCGCGTCCGCGCTCAGCTTCAGCTCCGGCGCCAGGCTGAGCTCCACGTGCACGCCCTTCTCCCGGGCCTGCTCCTGGAACGACTCCGCGCTCTCCTCGACGATGCGGTTGAGGTCCACGGCGGTGGGGTGCACGCTGAACTTCCCCGCGTGCAGGCGGGAGGCGATGAGCAGGTCCTCGACGAGCAGGCTCAGCCGGTCCACGTTGCGGCCCATGACGAGCATCGGGCCCTGCTCGCTCTCCGGGGTCCGCTTCTTCATCATGTACAGGTGCGTCTTCACCGGGGCCACGGCGTTGCCGAGCTCGTGGGCCACGGCGCTGACGAGCTGGGCGCGCTGCTGGGCCATGCGCTCCAGCTCGCCGTTCGCCTGCGCCAGCTCCTGCACGCGCTCCTGCAGCTCGCCGTTCAGGGCGCGGATCTGCGCCTGCGCGCGCATCCGCTCCGTCGTGTCGCGGTAGTGCCAGTAGTGCCCGCGGAACTCGCCGTTGAGGTGGATGGGAACGTAGTCGCGCTCCAGGTAGCGCCCGTCCACGAGCGTCATCTCGTCGCCCTTCGCCAACTCGCGGCGCGCCAGGATGCCCGTGATGCGCTCGACGAACTGCGCCGGGTCGGTGAACATGCCCTTCGTCTGCTCCGCGGCCTGGGAGCAGTTCATGCCCACCATCTGCTGCGGCGGCACGGGGATGCCGAACATGTCGAGGAAGCGCTGGTTGACGTGCACGATGTTGCGGTGCTCGTCCTCGACGAGGAGCCCGCTCTGCAGGTGGTCGATGAGGGAGCGCAGGCGCTCCGTCGTCAGGCGCAGCGCATCGCCATCCGTGGCCTGGGGCACGTAGGGCGCGGCTTCCCGGCTTGCCTCGCGCTGCGCATCGGCCATGGCGACCGAGGCAACTCACCTGCTCGGGATTCTTCCCGATGCTGGCAGGGCCTCAAGTCCCCGCGGTGCCCTTCACCCGCGCCGGCGACGCCACGACGGGCATGAGGAGCTGGTCGGCGACCGTCCGGGGGTCCCAAGCGACGCGCACGGCCAGGATGCGGCCGTCCGGCGCGAGGTCGAACATCTCCGTGCCCTCGAAGGTCGCCGGCCGGCCGTTGTACAGCTCCGCCTGGGCGCGCCACGTGGCCGTGATGCGCGCCCCGTCGAGGGCGAGGGGGCCGGGCTGCACGTCGAGCTTCGTGAACGTGCGCTGTACGCCTTGGAAGAACACGCGCAGCTCCGCCAGGCCGCGGTGTGGCCGGCTGCCGACCGGGTCCTCCATCGTGCCCTGCGGGTGCCACATCGCGAGCCAGGCCTCGATGTCCATGGCGCGGATGGCCTCGAAGTAGCGCGCCACGCTCTGCCGCGCCAGGTGCGTGTCCACGAACGCTTCGGCGAGGGACGGGCCCTCCGCGCCCTCGCGCGCCGCGATGATGGTCCCGGCCGCGCTGCCGTGCGCGAGGTTCGTCAGCATGGTGTGGTCGAAGCGCGCGTCGTCCAGCTCCTGGAACATCGGCTGGAGGAAGCGGTCCGCCAGGGCGCGCACCTCGAAGCCGAGGGAGCCGAAGGAGCGCGTGCCCAGCACCTTGCGCGCGAGCTGGAAATGCTGGAAGTAGAACGCCATGAGGCGGCGCTCCACCGTGCCCACGGCCTCGATGTACCGGTGCTCCGCGGCGTGCGCGTGCGGGCGGCGCAGCACGTCGAGCGGGCCCAGGCCGCGCGCCTCCAGGTCGCGCAGCAGGGGCGGGAGGAGCTGCTTCGCCGACACCGTCGCCACGCGCGCCGCCGCGCTCTGCGCCCCGCTCGCCCCGCGCAACGCGACGCGCAACGGGTGGTAGTCCGCGCACACCATGAGGTGCAGGAGCTCGATGTGGTGGCCGAGGAACTCCAGCACGTGCCCGGCGCGCTCGACGCTGGCCGCGGCTTCGTCCCAGGCGCCGTCGCGCACGGCGCCCTCGGCGCGGGCGAACTCCTCGAGCACGATGCGCAGCCAGCACTCCGTCATCTGGTGCACCGTGGCGAACAAGCGGTCCTCGACGCTGTGCTCGTCGCGCAGGACGATGGCGGCGACGCGGTCGGGCTGCACCCAGCGCGCGTAGGGGAGGTACGGGCCGGGAGGGACTTCGCGCGTCGGAAGGCGCAGGTCCGCGCGCAGCTCAGCGAGACAGGGCTCGATGCCGAGGGGCACGGGCAGGCCGGCGAGGAGCAGGGCATCGGTGATGCGGCCGACGAGCGCGCGGTGCTCCGGTCCGAGCGAGCGCAGGGCGCGGATGCCTTGCGACGCCGAGGGCTGGGCGGTGAGGACGTGCGGGGGGAGGGGCGTGACAAGGACGCGCCGCGCCAGGGCGACCTGCTGCACGATGTTCTCGCCCAGGGTTTCGATGCGCGCGGCAGGCCGGGCCACGGGGCGAGCGTCGCGGGCCGCATCCGCGAGCAGCGTCAGGCCCATCTCGACGCTCTGGAAGGCGCAGCGCCAGAGCAGCTCATCGCGCCCATCGCTGTCGCATCCCCACAGCTCCTGGACGCGCTGGAAGTCGATGTAGAGGTCGTACGGGCTGGGCCGAAGCGCCTCGGACGGGGCATGAGCGTGAAGCCCCTCCGGGCGGCCAGCGGCCTGGGCGTGGCCGTGCGCATATGCCAAACTGACTCCCCCGTTGCATCCACGACTCCAGATTTTATCAAGGTTTCTCGGGAACGGAAATCGTCCGGCTTGTGGAAAACGCCCCGCTTTCCTGGCGCTGCCGTACCGGTCCCGAAC
>JAIVGT010000380.1 GCA_020201485.1 Halobacteriales archaeon | reverse complement strand
TGCTGGCCGTGCTCGACGGCGGCGCCTTGGGGCTGGAGGCGAGCTGCCAGCTGCGCGTGGCCGGGGGCGAGGCGCAGGCCGAGCTCGTGCTGCGCGAGGGCGAGCGGCTGTGCTTCGTGCTCACGTTCCTCCCCGACCCGGACGACGTGCCCCTTCCCGCCGGCCGCGCGCCGCGGCTCCTCGACGACACGCGCCGCGCCTGGCAGGAATGGGACGCGCGCACGACCTACCAGGGCCCGTACCGGGAGCAGGTGCGGCGGAGCGCGCTCGTCCTGCGCATGCTGCGCTACGACCCGACGGGCGCGGTCGTGGCAGCGCCGACGACGAGCCTGCCGGAGCGCGTGGGCGGCGTGCGCAACTGGGATTACCGCTATGCCTGGATCCGCGACTGCGCTTTCGTCGTCGGCGCGTTGGGCGACGTGGGGCATCCCCGGTACGCGGCGGAGTTCGTGCGCTGGGCGTGCCGCGCGGCGAAGGCGAGCCAGCCCGACCTGCGCGTGCTGTACGCGGTGGATGGGGCCACGGAGCTGCCGGAGCGCGAGCTGCCCCTGGACGGCTGGCGCGGATCGCGCCCGGTGCGCATCGGCAACGCGGCGAGCGAGCAGCACCAGCTCGACATCTACGGCGAGCTGCTGCTCAGCGTCCACGCGCGCGACCGGGCCGGCGTCTCGCCGCGCAGCAGCACGCGGCAGTCGCTCGCCGGGTTCGTGGACCGCGTCGCGGCCACGTGGCGCGAGCCGGACCAGGGCATCTGGGAGATGCGCAGCGAGCCGCGGCAGTTCGTGCTGAGCAAGGCCATGGCCTGGGTCGCGCTCGACAAGGGCATCGCCTTGGGCCTGCCCGGCGACCACGCCGCCTGGCGGCGCGAGCGCGACGCGTGCCGCGCCCTGGCCTTGGAGCGGGGCTGGAGCGACGAGCTGGGCGCGTTCCAGATGGCCTTCGACTATCCGTACTTGGACGCGGCGAACCTCATGCTCCCCCTCATCGGCTTCCTCGACGCGAAGGACCCGCGCATGGTGGCGACGGTGGAGCGCACGATGGAGCGGCTCACGTTCGACGGCCTGGTGTACCGCTACCTCGACGCCGACGATGGCCTGCCCGGCGGCGAAGCGGCCTTCACCTATTGCACGTTCTGGCTCGTGGACAACCTGGCCCTCCAAGGCCGGGGCGAGGAGGCGCGCATGCTCTACGAGCGCGCGCTCGCCCGGGCCAGCCCGCTCGGCCTGCTCGCGGAGGAGGTCCACCCGGCGACGGGCGAACTCCTCGGCAACTTCCCCCAGGCCTTCAGCCACATCGGCGTGCTGCGCAGCGCCGTGCTCCTGGCGCGCGCGAACAGCGAGCCGCAACGCGTCGAGGTGCGTCCGTGACCTGGCGCGCGCTGTGCAGCGACTACGACCGCACGCTCACCGACGCAGCGCTCCAGCCCCATCCCGGCGCCATGGCCGCGCTCCGGCGCGCGCGGCAGGCGGGCCTGCGCATCGTCATCATCAGCGGCCGGCCCCTCGGCTTCCTCCAGGAGAAGGTGCCGATGGCCGACGCCATCGTCGCCGAGAACGGGGCCATCCGCTGGGACGCGCGCGAGGTGTGGCGCGCGCCGTGGCCGGAGCGGCAGGCGATGCTCGACGCGCTGCGCGCGGCGGGCGTGCCGCACCAGGCGCAGGAGTTCGACATCATCGTCTCCTTGCCGCGCTTGGAGCCGGAGGAATTGGCGCGGCTGCTCGGCCCGGCGATGATGGGCCGGCTGGACCAGGTGGCGAACGTGAGCGATGTGATGCTCCTGCCGCGCGGCGTGGACAAGGCGACCGGCATGCTCGCCGCGCTGCGCGGTCTGGGGATCCGCGCCGAGGAGGCGGCTGCGGTCGGCGACGGGGAGAACGACGTGGTCATGGTCGAGGCTGCCGGGCTGGGTGCCGCCGTGGCGAACGCCGTGCCCCTGCTCAAGGCGCGGGCCAAGGTCGTGCTCCAAGGCGCCTACGGCGACGGCGTCGTCGAGCTCGTGGACCTGCTGCTCCGCGCGGAACCGGCAAGGGCATAGGCCTTCCTCGCGATGCCGCGGCGTGGCGCTGGACGTCGCGCGCGAGCTGGCCATCCTGCTCACCGTCGCCTTCGCCGGCTACCTCGTCGCCGCCTTCTCCCGGCAGAGCGTGGCCATCGGCGAGATCCTCGTCGGTCTGGCGGTGGGGCCCAGCCTGCTCGGCCTGGTCCAGCCTACGGAGTTCGTCGCCGCGCTCGCCCTCATCGGCGCGCTCGTGCTGCTGTTCGCCGTGGGCTTGGAGCACCGCTTCGACGACATCTTCCGGGCGCGCTACGCCCTCCATCACCGCGGTCGTGCTCAAGGAGCTGGGCAAGCTCGACAGCGAGGCGGGCAAGGCCATCCTCGGCGCGGCGGTCATCGACGACGTGCTCGGCCTCGTCGCCCTCGCCGTCACATTGCAGGCGGCGAAGTCTGGCGGGGTGGACCTCGGCGGGGTCGGGCTGCTACTGGCGAAGGCCGCTGCCCTCATCGTCGTCGGCGGCCTGGGCGGCGCGCGGCTGGTGAACCCGCTCCTGCAGCGCGTCGAGCGCTCGCGCGTCGGCCTGCGGCATCCGGAGTCGCGCTTCCTGCTCGCGCTGAACATCGCCTTCCTCTACGCCCTGGCCGCGGAGCTGCTCGGCATCAGCGGCATCGTGGGGGCGTTCCTCGCCGGCGTGGTCATCCACCCCAGCGCGGCGCGGCAAGGCAGCGGGCTCGCCCAGAGCGCCGAGGCGCTGACCACCGTCTTCGCCAGCATCTTCTTCGTCAGCCTGGGCGTGCTCATCGACCTCCATCAGGTGGGCTGGGCGGTCGTCCCGTTCATCCTCGTGCTCACCGCCGTCGCCATGGCGACGAAGGTCGTGGGCTGCGCGCTGCCGGCGCGCGCCTTGCGCATGCCGTGGAAGGACAGCCTGCTCGTGGGCGTGGGCATGGCCCCGCGCGGCGAGGTCGCCCTCATCGTCGCCGTGCTCGCGCTGCAGGCAGGGGCCGTGGGGCAGGACGTGTACACGGCCGTGGTCATGATGAGCCTGCTCACCACGCTCCTCACCCCGCCCGTGCTGCGCGCCGTCAGCCGGCCTCGTGCAGCATGAAGGCGTCCGCCTGCCCGGCGAGCGGGTCGTACGCGCTCCCGTGGCAGGTGCACGTGATGCGGTCGAACAGGCCGCGCGTCTGGACGAGCACAACGGCCCATGGGCGTTCTGGGCCTAGCCGCGCAGGTTCGGCCCCGAGGACTGGAGCACGAAGCCCGGATGCGCGATGCTGTCCGTGGGCACGGCCTCCGTGTCGCTGTAGGCGATGGCGAGCTTGCCGTCGAGCGTGATGGCGGACTCGAACAGGTCGCCCATGCGCCGGTCGCCCGTTGCGTCCTGCTGGTTGGCCTCGCAACCCGTGCCGCCCAGGCAGATGGGGCCGGTGTGCAC
>JAIVGT010000379.1 GCA_020201485.1 Halobacteriales archaeon | reverse complement strand
GCACAGCGCATCGCCGGCGCTCGGCGCGGGGAGGGGCGGCGAGTTCGGCCAGGCCGAGGCGCGGCCCTGGTCGCCGGGCGCGAAGGGGAACCACGTGGTGAGGACGAGGTGCGCCTGGTCGAAGCTGCGCGGGCCGAGGGCGTCGAAGCGCGCGCCGAGGTCGTGCAGGAGGAGCACGGGCAATGCTTGCGCGCCGGGCGCGGGGGCCGCGGCCGCAGGCGGCGCGTAGGCGACGAGGGCGACGAGGCCCTCCTCCGGCTGCTGGAGCAGCCACACCGCGCTCATGCCGGCGGCGAGCGCGTCGCTGCGCAGGCCGGGCCAGGCCGCGTCGAGCGCGGCGCGCACCTCGGCCGGAGTGCCCCGGGCCTGCCAATGCCACGTGCGCATCGCCACCTGCGCCTCCGGGCCCTGGAACTCCGCGGCGCCGGCCGCGACCCAGGCGTGGCAGTCCGGGTGCAGGAAGTACGGCCGCTGCAGGAAGTGCACGCCATCGAGCACGAAGTCCCCCCGCACCCAGGCCAAGTACTGCGCGGCGTGCTCCGCGGTGTCGAACAGGTACCGCCCGCCGGCCAGGACCTCCTGGTGCGCCGGGTCGGGCAGGATGGGGATGTGCTTCAGCAGCATGCCCGGCCGCGCCGCCATGTACATGCGGTCGCGCTCGATGAGCGGCCCGGCCTGGTCGAGGGGGAAATCCAAGGGCAGGCCGAAGTCGCACGTGAACGCGCCCCCGGCCCCGACGTCGCCGCGGGTCGCCCCGGAGCCGGGCAGCAGGGCGAGGCCGGGCACGGCGAGCACGGCGGCGAGGAGGAGGAGCGCGACGCGGGGCATCATCACGCCCGGAACGCGCGCGGCGCCATGAAGCGCGCGCCCGCCGCGCGCCCGGGTGCGAGCATGCGACCGTTCCCGCGCCGCCCGCGAAGCCGTGCAGGCGTATTTGCGCCGGAGGGGGCATGCGGGCGCGTGGGGCCGGACGAGGACTCGCCCGCCGCGGTGCGGAAGGCGCTCAAGGGGTGGAAGCGCCCGGTGTACATGGTGCACGAGCACGACGCGCGCTCGCACCACTTCGACCTGCGCATCGAGTACGACGGCGTGCTCAAGAGCTGGGCCTTGCCCAAGGGCGTGCCGCTCGGCGAAGGCGTGAAGCACCTCGCGGTGCGCGTCCCGGAGCACGCGCTGAGCTACGCGAGCTTCGAGGGCATCATCGAGGAAGGCCAGTACGGCGCGGGCGAGGTGCGCATCTGGGACCGCGGCACGTTCGTGGAGCGCGAGCGCGCCGAGGGCAAGTACACGCTCGACCTGCAGGGCAGGAAGGCGAAGGGCACGTACCACCTCGTCCACGCCAAGCTCGGCGGGCAGTGGCCGAACTGGCTCATCTTCCGCAAGGACTGGCCGCCCGGCCACGTGCCCAAACCGCGGGGCACCGCGAAACGTTCCTGATGGTTGCGTCGCAGGCTTCATCCCGCCGCACATCGCGCCCAGGACCATGGCCGAAGACCGCGAGATCGGGGGAACGTACCAGAAGGCGAAGGGCAAGGTCAACGAGGAGGTCGGCAAGCTCACGGGCAACCCGGAGCAGGAGATGAAGGGCCGGGGCCAGCAGGTCACCGGCGACATCGAGAAGGGCGTGGGCAAGTTCGAGAAGGGCCTGAAGCGCGAGACGAACGACTGAAGCTCAGTTCGCCGCCGCCGGGGCGGGGCTGAGCGCGCCGCGCAGCGCGCGGATGTTGCTGCGCAGCGCCACCTCGCTGCTCCCGGCGGCCCGGGCGAGCTTCGCCTGCGAGGCGGCCTCGCCCAGTTCCTTCTGCGTCACGTACACCGCGGCCGCGGCGACGATGGCCGGGCTCCGGCCGTTGCTGATGCTCACGACCTTCGGCAAGGCGAGCAGGCCGAGGGCGCGCGTCACGACCTGCGGGCTGCCGCCCACCTCGCTCGCCAGGCGCTCGACGAACTGGCTCGGGGTCGGGGCGGCGACGCCGACGTGCGTCGCGCGCGCCAAGGCCTTGACGTGCCGGGCGAGCACGGCATGATCCACACCGGCCGCTTGCGCCGCGTCGCGCAGGCGCAGCGGGATGCCCGCCTGCCGGGAGGCGAGGACGAGGCTGGCGGCGGTGATGCCGCGCACGCTGCGGCCGCGCACGACGTGCTCGGCGTGGCCCTTGCGGAAGAGCGCGAGGGCAGGCTCGTGCAGGCTTCGCGGGAGGCGCAGCACGTCGAGGCGCAGGCACGCGGCTTGACGGCGGGCGCTCGGGCTGAGCGGGCGGCCCTGGCCGTCCTTCGCGCCGAAGCCGACGAAGGCGCCGAGGTCGTCCTCGGGGAACGCCTGGCCCACCGGCGGGCCGGCGCGGGAGCGGGCCTGGTGCTGCTCCGGGGTGAAGGCGCGCCACTCCGGGCCGAGGTCGATGGCGGACTGCGCCGTGACCAGGCCGCACCTCGTGCAGGCGGTCTCGCCGCGCTGCGCGTCGCTGCGCAGCTTGCCGCCGCATTCCGGGCAGGCCGCGAGCTCGTCGTGGCTCGGGGCGTCGGGGTCCTTGGTGTTGTACGTGCTTGCTTGCATGACAGCGATGCCTGAGGCAGCCTCAGGCTTCCATCCTTCCAGAACGTTCGGGTTCATATGAACTGTCGGTAACTGCATGGTGTGCCATGCCCCGTCACCTCCGGGTGAGCAGGGCCCGGCCGGGCGGGGCGACCGCGGTCGTGATGGGGCCGTTGCCCAGCGGGGCGCGCCAGCGGAGGCGGACCTGCGCGCCTTCCGGGGGCACGGTCGCATCCTCGCTCGCCACGCGCTGCGCGCCGCGCCACACCTCGACGCGCACGCGCTGCTCCCCGTCGCGGGGCGCGAGCCAGGCCGTGGTCTCGACCGGCTGCCCGGGCTCGGGCACGCTCGGAAGGTGCTCGACGCGCACGAGGCGCGGCGCGACCCAGCGCGGGCGGGGAGGCATGGGCACAGCGACGGGAGCCTCGGCCTGCGCCACCGCTTCCAAGGCGCGCACGGGCGCCGGGAGCTGCTTGTCCGCCGCGCCCGGGGCGAAGCCGCCCTCCGCCGCGGCCATGCCCATGTACTCCTCGCGCGTCTTGAGGCGCGAGCCGCGGATGAGCAGGCTCGGCAGGAGCGCGAGCACGCACGCCGCCGCCGCGGCGAGGAACATCAGGTCCAGGCTGGCGGCGAGCGCCTCGCGCACCGGCAACGGAGGCGTGCCGGCGAACTGGCGGAAGGACTCCAACCCACCGCCTCCGGCGCCGACCTGCGCGAGCATCTGCGGAGGCAGGCGCGCGGCGAGCTCGTCCTTGAGCTTGGACGTGAGCAGGGCGCCCATGAGGGCCACGCCGAGCGTGCCGCCCAGGCTGCGCGCCAACGTGAGCGTGCTGCTCGCCACGCCCATGACGCGGCGCTGCACCTCGTTCTGCACGGCGACCACGTAGGTCGCCATGGTGAAGCCCAGGCCGAGGCCGATGAGCAGGAGGTAGGCGAACGCCTCGTTCTGCCCGCTGTGCGCGCCGAGCTGGGCGAGGAGCACGAGGCCCACGGCGGCGATGGGCGGGCCGACGACGACCCACGGCTTGAAGCCGGTCTTGGGCATGAGCCGGCCGCTGAGCATGGAGCCGGCGACGATCATGATCATGAGCGGCGTGAGCACCTCGCCGGCGGAGGTCGCCGTGACGCCGATGACCGCCTGCATGAAGACGGGCAGGAAGCTGATGACCCCGAACAGGCCGACGGCGAGGAACATCGTCGCCAGCGTGCTCAGGGCGAACGTGCGGTTGCGGAACAGGCTCAGCGGGATGAGCGGGTCGGGGGCGCGGCGCTCGGCG
>JAIVGT010000022.1 GCA_020201485.1 Halobacteriales archaeon | reverse complement strand
CATCGGCTTGTTGATCATCGTCGGCCCTGTGCTGGCAGGCACGTCCTATTACGCAAACGAAATTCCGCACGCTGCGACGGTGCCAGTCGTTGGTCGGGCCGGGACGAGCGCCGCGTCGGACAGCGGATGTACTGTGTCAGTGTTCGGAGGCTACGGCAGCAACGCTTCCGTTGCGAGCGGATTCCTCGGCGACATCACAGACTTCAATTTCTGTCTCGGAACCGTGGATACAGATCCCTCGGTCCTCCAGCCCGCTCGGGCGAACACCAGCGCGGTCCTCCGCGACACCACCACGCACACGCCTCCAGACTTCTTCACAGATGAAGCCGTATACATCTTCGGCGGGGGATACGGGTCCGGCACCGATGACAGAGTCGTCGTTTGGAACACTGTTCAGCTCCTCTTCGCCACCGCAGGACACTTGCCGACAGGGCGTGAGGAGACGTGCGCCATCTGGGACAACCACAACGATAGGTTCTACGTGTTCGGAGGCCATGATGGGACGACGTATTACGATGACATCGTGGAGTTCAACCCGGCTTCGGGGAGTACGAGTACGGTGGCGCATTTGTCGAGTGCTCGGGCAGGCTGCAGTGTCGTGTTCGTCAGCGGTGATTCTGCGTGCGGCACGGGCGTCGGCTGCGCCTACATCTTCGGCGGCCGGAGCGGTGCGAGCACGTATCTGAATAGCGTGGACCGCTTCACTCCTGGCTCGTCACCCTCGGTCAGTGCGCGCAGCGCGACGTTCGGTTGCGGCATTGCGTCGACGAGCGCCGCGCTGATTAGCGGCTTCATCTATGTGTTCGGCGGCGACCAAGCATCTGGCTCGTCGTGCACGGCCGGGCCGACGAACGGCATTGCGAAGTACAATTACGCGAGCGACCTGTTCGCGTCATACACCACAACACTGCAGGAGAGCGTCTCCGGCACGAGCCAAGGAGTATGCACCAATGCTGTGTGCGCGAGCGGCCATGCGTACGTGTTCGGCGGCAAGACATCGAGCAGCTATTCGGTGAAAGTGGAGGACTTCACGCCATAGGGAAGCAGGTAGCATCCCTGACACGGTAGGATGCGCAAGGCGAGTAAGGCCGGGATGTCGTGAAGGTGCGGACGAGCGGAGTCCGTGCTCAACGCCTTCGAGGTCACCAAGGACCGGTCGCGGCTGGGCAGTGCCATCCTGCAACCGGCTCACCAGCGACATCGCCGCGCAGTTGCCCGATATGCCTGATCTCGGGGCGCAGGATGAGCTTCACCACACCCATGATAGCGAGCGCCAAGGTCCGGCCGGAAGAGCGTCTTAGAGATACGCCAAGGAAAACTACTGCCCCCACCTGCACGCACCGGAGCTTGCTGCCATACAGTTGACGAGCGCTTCCTCCTCGACCAAGGATTCCTCAAGGCGTACCTACGCCCGTGAGCGACGAACTCATATGGGCATGCACCTTCCTTCCTCCGAGTTGCCCGAGGACATCTACCGCAAGGGCCTGCGCCTGGCCCTCGACGGGCGCGTGGAGCTGGACGCGCAGGCGGAGCGCGCGAGCTACTACCGCGTGCGCGGCGACAGCGAGACGCACGACGTCCGCATCGAGGCGAGCAACGCCTTCAACTGCACGTGCACGTGGGGCTCGCTCCACGCGCAGCGCGACGGGGCGCTGTGCAGCCATGTCGTCGCCGTCGTCGTGCACCGCGGCATGCACGCCGGGGCCCCGTTGCCGGAGCAGGACCTCGCGGCGATGAAAGGCTCCATGACGCTCGGCCAGGAGCCGGCGAAGCCGAAGCCACGGAAGCGCAAGGACCATGCGTGAGCTGTGGACCATCGGCCATGGCACGCGCTCCGTCGAAGACCTCATCGCGGCGCTGCGGGCGCATCGCATCGCCGTCCTCGCGGACGTGCGGCAGTTCCCCGGCTCGAAGCGCAACCCGCAGTTCTCCCAGGCCCCGCTCCGCGATGCGCTGCGGCACGCGGGCATCCAGTACGTGCACTTCGCGGACCTCGGGGGCTACCGCCACGAGGGCTACGAGGCCTGGATGCAGGGCACGGCTTGGCGAGCCGCCTTCGCGCAGCTCGCGGCGCTGGCGGAGGCCGGAGGCGTGTGCATCATGTGCGCCGAGACCTCGCCCGCGGGCTGCCACCGCCGGTCCATCGCGGCGCACGCCGAGCGCGCCGGCTGGGCCGTGACGCACATCCTCGATGCCGAGCGCACGCTGCCCGCGGAGCGCGCCAGGCAGGCGAGGCTCGACGCGGAGGGTTCATCCGACCGGAGCGCGTGAGCCCGCCATGGAGCCTCCGTGGCCCCCCGGCCCCGGTCCGATGCCCGGCGACCCCGATCCCGGCGACGACGACGATGACGACGACTGAGCCCGGCGCGTGACGCAAGCCTTCAAGGCAATGCGCTGGCTTGCGCCCGCGGTGCCAGCCCCGAAGACCGCGCACGGCGCGAAGCCCCCCGGCCCGCCGCAGCTCACCGGCGCGAAGAACCTCCTGCGCGTCGTGAAGGACCCGGTCGTGTACCTCACCGAGCTCCACGAGAGGTACGGCGACGTGGCCTACCTGCGCTTCGGCCGGCAGCAGGTCTACCTCGTGAGCGACCCGGACCTCATCCGCGAGGTGCTGGTCGCGAAGAGCAAGAGCTTCACGAAGGGCAAGGCCCTGCAATCGGCGAAGCGCCTGCTGGGCGAGGGCCTGCTCACGAGCGAGGGCGAGCTGCACGACCGGCAGCGGCGCATCATGCAGCCGCACTTCCACCACCAGCGCATCAAGGGCTACAGCGAGGTCATGGTGGACTACGCCCGCCGGGCGCGGGATTCCTGGAAGCCCGGCCAGGAGGTGGATATCGCCGCGGAGATGATGCAGCTCACGCTGCGCATCACGGGCAAGACGCTCTTCGACGTGGACATCGTGGACGAGGACCCGGAGCTGGGCGCGGCCTTGGCGGGCAGCCTCGACGTGTTCAACGAGCTCGCCCTGCCGGTCAGCGGCATCCTCGACAAGCTGCCCCTGCCGCGCAAGAAGCGCTTCCAGGAGGCGAAGGAGCGGCTCGACCAGCGCATCTTCAGCATGATGGAGGAGCGGCGCAAGGACCCGGAGGGGCACCACGACATGCTCACCATGCTCGTCACCGCCGAGGACGAGCAGGGCACGGGCGGCATGAGCCCGGAGCGCATCCGGGACGAGGCCGTGACCATCTTCCTCGCCGGGCACGAGACCACGGCGCAGGCCTTGACCTGGACGTTCTACCTCCTGAGCCAGAACCCGGACGCGGAGCATCAGCTGCGCCAGGAGCTGCACGAGGTCCTCGGCGGCCGGCTGCCCGCGCTCGAGGACGTGCCGAAGCTGAGGTTCACGCGCTGGTGCATGCAGGAGGCGATGCGCATCTACCCTCCGGCGTGGGTGCTGGGGCGCATCGCCATCGAGCCCGTCGAGCTGGGCGGCTGGAAGATCCCGAAGGGAGCCATCCTGCTCCTGAGCCAGGTCGTGATGCACCGCGACCCGCGCTACTGGCCAGGCCCGATGAACTACCTGCCGGAGCGCTGGGCCAAGGAGGACCCGGAGCGGCCGCGCTATGCCTACTTCCCCTTCGGTGGCGGGCCGCGCGTGTGCATCGGCGAGCCCTTCGCCTGGATGGAGGGCACGCTCGTCATCGCCACGCTCATGCAGACGTGGAGCCCGGCCTTGGTGCCCGGCCACAAGGTCGCGTTGCAGCCCACGCTGACCCTGAAGCCGAAGCACGGCATGCGCATGACCCTCCGGTCCGCGGCGTAGCGTCCGCGACGCGACCAGGGTCTGGCGAAAAGCCTTGAGGGGGACCATGGCTTCGGAGCGAGCGAGGCACGCATGGCGCACGCTGGGCTCCGCATCCTGCCCCTGGTCGCAGCCGTGCTGCTGCTCCCGCCCGGCTGGGCGCAGATCCCGAGCGTGCCGGCCCCGGGCACGCACGACCTGAGCTGGGCGAACGACGTGAAGGTCAGCCCGGACGGCCTGCACGTCTATGCCGCCGGGAGGCAGCTCAGCGCGCAGGGCCTGTACGACGTGAAGGTCGTGGCCTACAGCCTGCTCGACGGCACCGAGGAGTGGAGCACGGCCTACAACGGACCGCAGACGAGCGTGGAGTGGGGCGTGAGCCTGGCGGCGAGCCCGGACGGGGACCGGCTCGCCGTGACCGGGTTCAGCAGCGTGGCCGGGCCGCAGGACCAGACGCTGCACACCGACATGCTCCTCCTCGTGCTCGACGCGCTGGGCGGCAAGGTGCTGTGGGAGCACCGCTACCACGGCCCGCGCGCGCACGCGAGCTGGGCGGTGGGCCAGGGCGCGGTGTTCAGCAACGACGGCTCGAAGCTGTACGCGACCGGCCTCACGCTGCCCGACGGCCTGGTGGTGAACGTCTTCGCCTTCAACTTCACGACGTTCGCCTTCGACGCGGCGAGCGGCAACGTGACCTGGATGGGCGCGTACAACGGACAGGGCAACGTGGAGGACTGGGGCTACGCCATCGCCCTCAGCCCCGACCAGCGCCGCGTCGTGGTCACGGGCCGGAGCTACGGCGGGCCGCAGCCGAGCTGGGATTACGCGACCGTGAGCTACAACGCCACGACCGGCGCGCAGGAGTGGGCGTCGCGCTTCGACAGCAAGGCGAGCCGGCCGGTCGCGCTGCCCTACGGGCCGGCGTTGGGCGACTGGTCGAGCAGCCTCGGCTTCGCCCCGGACGGCGCGACCGTCTTCGTCACGGGCCGGAGCCAGACGGACGACTCCAACTACGACTATGCCACGGTCGCGTACGACGCCGCGTCCGGGGCCCAGCGCTGGCTCACGCGGTACGATGGCCCGGGCCATTACGAGGACGGCGCGTACGCCCTCGCCGTGAGCCCGGACGGCCAGCGCGTGTTCGTGACCGGCTGGAGCGCGAGCGCGAACGTGGACGGGAGCATGGACTTTGCCACGGTCGCCTACGAGGCGCAGACCGGCCGGCAGCTCTGGGCGTCGCGCTACGACGCCAGCGGCGGCTCGCTCGACGACGCGGCCCTGGCCTTGCAGGTGGCGCCCGACGGGTCGCGCGTGTACGCCGCGGGCTGGAGCTTCGACGGGCAGGGCCGGTACGACTACGCCACCGTGGCCTACGACGCCGTCACCGGCAAGGAGCGATGGGTGGCGCGCCACGACGGCCGGCCGGGCAACAGCTTCGACTTCGCCACGCGCTTCAACGGCATGGGCGACGACACGGACATGGTCGCGCTCGCCCTCAGCCCGGACGGCAAGTCGCTCTTCCTCGCCGGCAGCGACGTGCGCATGAGCTTCCTCGTCGGGGGCATCGAGCCGGGCCTGGGCACGTGGGTGTGGGACACGGCCGGCCTGCAGGGCACGTTCGCCGCGCCCGCCGCGCCCGTGCGCGCCGCGAGCGAGCCGGGCCCGGCGCCGGCGCGCACCCCGGGCCCCGAGGCGCTGGTGTGCCTCCTGATCCTTGCCGGGGTCAGCCTGCTCCGCGCGCCGCGCAAGCCTTGATGGCCTCGCTCGCGCCTCGGCGCGCGTGGCCCCTCCCGCCGGTCCGCGCGGCCTGTTCGCCGGCAACCAGCTGGGCCTGATGCGGGACCCGATGGGCGCGCTGGCGAAGCTCGCCACGCACGGCGACATCGTGCTTTTCCGCATGTTCGGCACGCAGCGCATCTGGCTCGCGAACCACCCCGACCTCGTGCAGGAGGTGCTCGTGACGCGCAGCAAGGACTACCGCAAGGGCCGGGGCCTGCAGGCGGCGAAGCGCCTGCTCGGCGAGGGGCTGCTCACGAGCGAGGGCGACCTGCACCGCGAGCAGCGCAAGGTCATGCAGCCCATGTTCCACCACGAGCGCATCGCCGGCTACGCCGATGCCATGGTGCGGCACGCGGCGCGG
This sequence comes from Halobacteriales archaeon, assembly GCA_020201485.1. GTDB lineage: Archaea > Thermoplasmatota > SW-10-69-26 > JACQPN01 > JAIVGT01 > JAIVGT01. Next base: position 3,030 of record JAIVGT010000022.1, on the reverse strand, counting down.
GCGCGCGAACGGTTCGAGCCGGGGCAGGAGCACGACATGAGCCAGGAGATGGCGCGCCTCACCCTCGGCATCGTGGCGCAGACCCTGTTCGACGCGGACGTGGAGGGCGATGCCGCGGACATCGGCTCGGCCCTGACCGATGCCCTCGTCGCCTTCCGCAGCGCGCGCCTGCCGGTGAGCGAGCTCGTGTCCCGCCTCCCCACGCCGAGCAACGTGCGGCTGCAGCGCGCGCGGGTCCGGCTGGACGCGGTCATCCACCGCCTCATCGCCGAGCGCCGGGGCGAGGAGGGCAGCGACCTGCTCCGCCTGCTCCTCGGCGCGCAGCACGAGGACGGCGGGGGCATGAGCGACGCCCAGGTGCGCGACGAGGCGCTCACCATCCTCCTCGCCGGGCACGAGACCACGGCGCAGGCCCTGACGTGGACGTGGTACCTGCTCGGGCAGCACGCGGAGGTCGAGGAGCGGCTGCACGCGGAGCTCGACGACGTGCTGCACGGCCGGTTGCCGGCCGCGGGCGACGTGCCCCGCCTCGCCTACACGGCGCAGGTCCTGGCGGAGAGCATGCGCCTCTACCCGCCGGCCTGGATCCTCACGCGGCAAGCGGTGCGCGACACGGGCATCGCCGGCCAGGCGGTGCGGCGGGGCGACAGCGTCATCGTCAGCGAATGGCTCGTGCACCGCGACGCGCGCTGGTGGCCGGAGCCGGAGCGCTTCGACCCCGGCCGCTTCGCGGAGGAGCAGGAGAAGGCCCGGCACGAGTTCGCCTACTTCCCCTTCGGCGGCGGGCCGCGCCTGTGCATCGGCGAGCCGTTCGCCTGGATGGAGGGCACGCTCCTCCTCGCGACCCTCGCGCAGCGCTGGCGGTTCCGCATCGTGCCCGGGCACCCGGTCGAGCTCCTGCCCCTCATCACCCTGCGCCCGCGGCACGGCATGCGGATGGTGGCGCACGCGCTGCCCCGGCGAGGAAGGGCGTGAGGCGCTCCATGGTCCAGCCGAAGGGCAGCGTCATGCTCTCCACGCCGCGCAGCACGAGCTTCGCGTAGTGCGCCGGGTCGTAGGCCTCGTCGCCCTTCAGCAGTCGCGCCTCGACGCAGCGCTCGCGCGGCCGGGTCGCCTGCGCGTCCGTGACCACGTACGCCACGCTGTCGCCGGGCGGCACGCGCACCCCCGCCGCCTTCAGGCCGAGCAGGGCGCAGCGCGCCAGCGTGTTCGACCTGTACCGCTCCACCTCCTGGCCCACCATGTTCAGGATGAGCAGGTCGCGCGCCGGCACGCTCCCCTCCCGCAGCTCGCGCAGCACCGGGCGCACGGCGCGCAGGGCGTCGGGCAGGCGCTCCAGGAACTGCTCCTGGTTCCGGGCTTTCCCCGCCTCGAGCAGGAAGCGCTCCTGGGCGCGCCGGACCACGCCGCACGAGGAGCGCTGCCGCATCTCGATGCCGCGCACCTTGATGCGCCCGCCGTCGAGGTGGTCCGCCCGCTGCCCGGAGTTGCTGCGCGCCTTCTTGCTCGGCCTCTCCCGGAACGCGCCGTAGAAGCGGTTCAGCGCCCCGGCGTCGCTGCCGTGCCGCGCCGCCTCGCGCGTGGGCAGGAACACGATCCAGTCGTACCAGCCTTCGAGGCCGAGCGGGATGCCGATGCGCTCGCCCGCCGCGCGCGCGAACGCCTCCGCGTCCGCGCCCGGCCGCGTCGGGCTGAGCCAGACCGAGTCCACGATGCCGTGCACGACCTCGAACCCGTGCTCCCGCGCCAGCTCCGCGGCGCTGAGCAGCAGCTCGCGGCCCCAGGCGCAGATGGCTTCGTGGCATTCGATGCGGCCGAAGCGCGCGTTGCGGTAGCCCATGTAGCCGAAGGAGCACACGCACAGCCACTTCATCGCGTCGCACGCCGCCTGCAGCCGGGCGCGCTCGTCCGGGTCGGCCGTGCGCTTCATCCGGTCCTTGAACGCCTGGCGGCGGTCCACGAGGGGCTTGAGGGAGCGGCCGATGAAGCCGGAGCGGCGGCAGGTGTGGAAGCCGATCTGCGGCACCGGGTTCAGGCCGGGGCAGCAGGCGCAGTTGATGGTCTCCGGGCTGACGTTGCGCGTGACCATGATGTTCGGGTACATGCTGCTGAAGTCGAGCTCGACGACCGGGCCGTGCACGCCCACCGCCGGGTCGAAGATGTACCCGCCCTTGTCGCTCGCCAGCAGGTCGAGGTCGGTCTTCGGGCTCTCGGCGACGTTCTTCTTGTAGGGCACGAGCCGGCCCTCGCGCTTCGCCTTGTCGATCTGGATGCCGGTCACGGCCGTGCCCGCTTCCAGCCGCGCCAGCTCCTGGATGGGCACGCTGCTGATGCGCGCCAGGTCCACGAGCCCGTCCAGGCCTGCTTCCGCGTGGAAGAAGCTGGCCTCGCTGTCGAGGTGGATGCGGCCCCGCAGGACCTCGGACTGCGGCCGGTAGCGCAAGCGCCCGTACGTCCAGAAGCTGCGCTCCTTCTTCGCCGGCTCCTCCGGGTCGGGCAAGCGCCCCAGCTGCAGCTTCGTGCGGTGCTGCGCCGCGCGGTGCCGTAAGTAGCGCAGCACGAACCGGTCGCCGCCGTGCGTCACGAGCACGTCCGGGTCCTGCCGGTCCAGCGCGCGCTGCAGGCTCCGCAGCACGCTGCGCTCGTCGCCCTCGAAGCGCTGCCCATCGAGGCTCGCCGCGCGCACCGCGTGCTGCTCCGCGGGCGGCATGCCGGGCGGCGCGTCCACCTCGACGACGAGCTCCGCCGCGCGCAGGGGCGGCAGCGCATACTCCTGGTCCCACTGCCCGTCGCGGGGAGCCAAGCTCTGCCCGTCCGTGCGCGCCAGCGGGAACGTGCGGTGCGCGAGGAGGAACTGGTGGCTGAACCGCAGGTCCGCGTCGTACAGGTCGTACTCGCGGAAGCCCCCGAGGCGGTCCACCTGCTGCACGAGGCGGCGGAACTGCGCGCAGCGCGGCACGTCCACGCGCAGCACGTCCGAGCGGTGCCGGTCCAGGCCCAGCCGGTGCCGCTCCTTGCCCACGCCCAGCC
>JAIVGT010000178.1 GCA_020201485.1 Halobacteriales archaeon | reverse complement strand
GGTGGGAGTCGCTCACGAACAGCGCGCCATCGGTGGCCACGAGGCCCTGCGGCGAGCTGAAGCCGGTCGCGGGCATGCTGGGCGGTCCGGCCACGACCGGGCCGGGCCTGGTGCCTGACGCGCCTACGCTCCGGAGAGAACCGTGAAGCCTGCCGGTCCCGCTGCCCGCGCCGAGGCTGGAAGAATGCCCCGCGTAGCCGTGCTCATCGTCCTCGCTTGCCTGGCGCTGCCCACGGCCGCGCTCGCCGTCAACGTCCCCGGCTCGCAGACCGTGAACGGCCTGCCGCCGTTCGTGCCCGAGGTCGCGCTCGGCTACGCCGCGAGCGTCATCTCCGCCATCCCCGCCCCGACCGGCCTGGCCTTCGGCCCCGGAGGGCCGGACCTGTACGCGACCGACCTCGTGGGCGACGTGTGGCGCGTGCCCCTGGTCTGGACCCCCGCGGGCCCGGTCGTGGCCGGACCGCCCAGCATGCCCGCGACCGGCTTCAGCTCGCCGCAGGGCCTCGTGGCCACCGATGGCGCGCTGTTCGTGAGCGACTCCCACCCGGGCGCCGAGAACGCGCGCACCGACGGGCGCGTCACGCGCGTGGACAGCGACGGGACGAAGACCGTCGTCGTGGACGGCATCCCGAACGGCCGGCACAACACCAATCACCTGCGCGTCGGCCCCGATGGCCGGATGTACATCGCCAACGGGAACCCGAACGACAACGGCCGCGACGGCGGGGACGCGGACGTGTTCCCGTACAGCGGCGCGCTCCTGAGCGTGGACGCCCAAGAGGTGTCGGCGCGTCCGGCGGTCCTGCACTGGCGGGACGACGCCGGCAACGCCATCCCCGCGGACCAGGTCGCGGGCCACGCGCGCAACGCCGACTTCACGAGCAAGGTGCACGTCCTGGCGCACGGCTTCCGCAACGTGTACGGCATCGCCTTCGACAGCGCGGGTCGCGCCTACACCGGCATGAACGGTGCCGACGACCCGAGCTCGCAGGATGCCTTCTTCACCGTCGCGCCCGGCTCCGACTACGGCTTCCCGTTCTGCTACAACGTGGGCGTGCCCGGTGCCGTGGGCGAGGGCGTCAGCGTCGCGCCCAACCCCGTGGTCTTCCCCGACCACGACTGCAGCGGCACGCCGGCGGCGAGCGCGCTCCTCGGCTGGCACGTGTGCGCGACGGGCATCGACATCGCCCCGGCCAGCTTCGGCCGCTTCGGGGGCAGCGCCTTCGTCGGCGAGTGCGGGCCGTTCTACCAGGACGACGTGAACAAGATCCTCGACGACCCGATGCATGCGACCTACGACCTCGGCCACAAGGTGGCCCGCGTGGCGCTGGACGCGGACGGCACGCCGACGAGCGTGACGGACTTCATGCTCAACGTGCTGCCCACGGACGTGCTGTTCGGCCCGGACGGCGCGATGTACGTGGCGGACGGCGCGGTCGTGTGGCGCGTCGCGGCCCTGCCCGTGCAGCCGTGAGGTCCAGCCGATGCGGAACGAATCCTTATCCCCGGTGCCGCGTGTGCCCCCCATGAGGAGCATGCGCGTCGCGCTGTTGCTGGGCGTGGTCGCCCTGGCCCCGCTCGCCGGCGCGGCCGCGCTGCCTTCCGTGCCCGTCGTGCTCGCCCTGCCCGGCGCGTGGCTCACGCAGTACGCCACGCCGGCCATGGTGGTGCAGCCGGGGGGCGCGCTGGGTTTCTGGAACCTCGACGTGATGTACCACGACGTGGTGAGCCACGAGCTCGGCCCCGCGGGCCAGGCGTGGTGCATGAACTTCCAGGTCGGCCACTGCCCGTTGTTCTGGTCGCGCCTGGCGAACCTGAACGAGCAGGTCCCGGTCCTCGGCCTGGAGAACGCGGTGCCCGGAGCGCAGTACAGCTTCTACTGCACGAAGCACAACGACAGCATGCAGGGCACGCTCGTCGTCCTCCCCGCGTGATGCCATGAAGCGCCTCGCCGCACTCGCCCTCCTCGGCCTGATGAGCTCCGCCAGCCTGGCGCTCCCCGCGCCGCCCCACGCTCCCGCGACCTTCTTCGGGGTGGACCTGCCCGAGGTCCCCGGCGCATGGCTCGGCCCGGCGGAGCGCTACGTCCCGCGCGCGCCCGGCACGGAGCACGACATCAGGTACACCTACGGCCCGTATCCCATCCCGGGCGGCTGGGACCTGAGCCGCCTGAGCATGGACGTGCCCCTGCCCGACGGCTTCGTCACGCAGCTCAGCTGGCACCTGCTGGACGCAGCCGGGGCGGAGCCGGACAACATGCTCGTGCACATCCACCACGCGCTCTGGTTCGCCGGTCCGCAGACGAGCCTGCTCGACGGGGACTTCGACCACTTCCTGTTCGGCACGGGCGAGGAGCGCACACAGCTGGACGATGACGCCATCAGCGCCGCGCAGCCGGGTGGGCCGCGCTACGGCCTGTTCTTCGACAGCAGCCAGATGCACAC
>JAIVGT010000177.1 GCA_020201485.1 Halobacteriales archaeon | reverse complement strand
GCACCTGCGGGTCGATGCGGCAATCGGCCTGCCCGCCGAGCCGTTCCTCGTTCTCCACGTAGCCCATGCGCGTGCGGCCGCTGCGCGGGGCGCGCTCGTCGCCGACCATGGGCGAGAAGCCTTCGAGGGGCTGGCGGCGATGGTGTTCACCCACGGCACGCCCAGCACCTCGTCGAGCGCGCCCTGGAACTCCGCGAAGCTGCGCGCCGTGTCCAGGCGGAACCACTGCTCGGGCAGCCGCGTGTTGCGCGCGTTCGCGTCGTGCACGGCGAACGCTGCTCCGGCGCTCCACGTCAGGTCGAGCGCCACGCCCTCCTGCTCCCCGGGGATGCCGAGCAACCCGCGGAGGGACACCAGGGGCCCCCAGCGGCTGAGCCAGAAGGTGTGCGCGTGCTCTTCCACGCCGCTCGCGGTGCGCACCTGGTACGTGACGCGGCGCGGCTGCAGGTGCTCGACCGCGCCGTCCACGACGATGCTCGTCGGGTCGCCCGGTTGGAGCGCGAGCTGGTGGAGGGTGAAGCGCCAGGCCGTGCTCACGGTGTGGCTCCACGCTGCGGCGTCGGTGAAGCCGACGACGACGAGGGGCATGCCGTAGATGGCCGCGCCCATGACGTCGAGCTGGCCGGGGATGGTGAGGTGCGCCTCGTGGAAGCGCTCCGGGCCCTGCCAGGGGAAGTGCGGGTTGCCGAGCAGCATGCCCGGGCCGCCCGTCGCGTCGCTGCCGTAGGCGTAGGCGTTGCTGCCGATGCCGAGCGCGTCCGGCGTGGGCAGCGCGCCCGTGTGCACGCGCGCCGGCTGGCCGGCGAGGGGCGGCTGCGCGTCGAACATGCCCTGGAGGAAGAAGCCGCTGCTCGCGACGAGGCGCAGCTTCATCTCGCGCAGCAGCAGGTCCTGGCTCGTGATGGGCTGGACCCAGGCCTGGCCGCGGCACGCCGCCGGCAGGTGCCCCACCCCCGTGTCGCCGAGCCAGCGGTCGTAGCCGGCGGCGAAGCCGTCCATGAGCGCGCGCACCTCCGGGCGCAGCTCCGTGAGCGGGTACAGGTCGGGGCTGTCGCGCACGAACCGCCAGAACGCGTCGCTCGCCTCGTTCGTGGGCGTGACGCCGTTGCCCCCGATGCGGTACGTGTCGCCCGGGGGCCAGTACAAGGAGCGCTCGCCGCGCACCGTCGCGACCTCCTCCGCGAACACGCACAGGCCGTCCCGTGCGAAGGCGTAGCCATACCCGTAGCCGAGCGAGCCCCAGTCCTTGCCGGTCACGTGCGGGATGCCGTACGCGGTCCAGCGCACCGATGCTTCGTAGCCGGATGCGCCCGCGGGCTCGGTCGCGCAGCCGGCGAGGGCGGGGAGGAGGAGCAGGGCGAGCGCGGCGAGGGGACGCACCCCCGGCCATGCGGCGTGCAGCGCATCCAAGTTGCGGTCAGGGGGTTGCAGCGGCCAGCCCGCCTCGCGCGCCCCAGGCACAACCCTTATTCCGTGGACCCAGGATGCGCCGGGCGTTGCACCACGCCCTGCGGCGCGCCGCGCTCATCCAGGCCCTGAGCAACGCCGGCACGAGCGCCGCCGGGCTGTTCATCCCGCTCTTCGCCCGCGACATCGGCGCGAGCGACTTCCAGATCGGCGTCATCGGCGCGTGCTTCGGCGCCGCGGTGTTCGTGAGCGCCTGGGTCAGCGGCCGGGCCGCGGATGTCCACGGCCGCCGGCTGCTCATCGCCATCGGCCTGGGCGCGACCGCCCTCGCCGCGCCCCTCCACATCCTGGCCACGACCCCGGAGCGGCTCGCCCTCGCCCGCGCCTGCTTCGGCTTCGCCGCCGGGGTGTACCCCGCCGCGCTCATCGCCTACGCCTACGACGCGCAGCGCCGGCCGGGCCGGTTCGCCGGGTGGGGGGCGCTGGGCTGGGGCCTGGGCACGGTCGGGGCGGGCGTGCTCGGCGAGAGCCAGCTCGTGTTCGTGTTCAGCACCGGCCTGCTCGCCGCCGGCTTCCTCCTCGCCCTGCGCATGGAGCCCCGGCCGGAGGCGCGCGTGCGCGTCCCGTGGCTGCCGCGCGCCGTCATCGCCAGCAACCTCCCGGCCTACCTCGCCGTGCTCGTGCGCCACGTGGGCGCGGCCGCGGTGTGGGTGCTGTACCCGCTGTACCTGGAGCAGCTCGGGGCCACGCCCCTGCTCATCGGGCTCGCGTACTTCCTCAACACCGGCGCGCAGTTCCTGTTCATGGGCTTCCTCGACCGCTTCCGTCCCACGCCCCTCGTGCTCGGCGGGCTGGCGACGAGCGGGCTGTTCTTCGCCCTCGCCTGGCGCGCGCCGGACATCTGGTGGGTCATGCCGCTCCAGCTCCTGCTCGCCTTGAGCTGGTCGCTGCTGTACGTGGGGGCGCTGGCCTTCGTCATGGAGCGCAACGTGGAGCGCGCCACGAGCACCGGCCTGCTGCAGAGCACGGCCAGCCTCGCC
>JAIVGT010000378.1 GCA_020201485.1 Halobacteriales archaeon | reverse complement strand
CCCCGGTGCGGGCCATGTGCAGCGCCGCGCGGAGGCGCGAGGCTCCGGGCAGGCCCTTGCTGAACGCCTGGGCCTGGGTCTGGACGTAGGTCTCCTCGTGGCCGAGCTCGGCGATGAGGGCCAGGTAGCGGCGGAAGTCCGCGGCGCGCTCGTCCGGCGTCTGCAAGGGCAGCTCGTCGCCGTGCCCCAGGAAATGCGCGATGCGGTGGAACACGTGCGGGTCGCCGAGCGCGGCGCGGCCGATGGCGATGCCGTCGCAGCCGCTGTCGAGCGCGCGCGCCGCGTCCGGGCCGGTGCCGACGTCGCCGTTGCCGATGACGGGGATGCCCACGGACTCCTTCACGGCGCGGATGAGGCCCCAGTCCGCCTTGCCGCTGTAGCTCTGGGCTGCGGTGCGGCCGTGCACGATGAGGCCGTCGGCCCCGGCGCGCTCCAGCATGCGCGCGAAGCCTTCAACGTCCATGACGCGGCGCGTGCCGACGCGCATCTTGACGAGCAAGGGCGTGTCGCTGTTCGCCTTCACGGCGCGCACCAAGTCCTCCGCGAGGGCCGGCTCGTCGAGGAGCGCGGAGCCGCAGCCGGCGCGCGCCACCTGGTGCGCCGGGCACCCCATGTTGAGGCCGAGGATGTCGCAGTCCGCGCCCAGGCCGGCCGCGGCGAAGCCGACCGAGTCCGGCTCGCGGCCCACGATCTGGATGCTCACCGGGCGCTCGCCCGGCATCGTGCGCGCGCGCAGCCGCGTGGCGTGCCCGCCCGCCGCCCAGCTCTGCGCCGCGACCATCTCCGTGCACACCAAGCCCGCGCCGTGGTCCCGGCACAGCACGCGGAACGGCAGGTCGGTGTAGCCGGCCATGGGGCTGAGGACGAGGTTGTTCGGCAGCCGCGCGCGGCCGATGCGCAGCGGTCGGAGCAGGCCCACGCTGCGGATACGCGCTCCTCCCTGGTCAAGGTTGCGCCCGGGGCCGCAGGCTTCTTGGCCTGGCATGCCGCTCGCCCTGCGTTGAGCTTCCTCGCCACGCCCGGCTCCTGGGTCGATGCGGGCAGCGGCCTGCTCATGCTCCTGCTCGGGGCGTTCCTGCTCCGCCTTCGGCCGCGCCGGCGCGCCAACCTCGCCCTCGGGGCGTTCGCCCTGCTGTTCGGCGTGGGCAAGATCCTGGACAACCTCCTCCGGAACGAGCCGCTCGCGCAGACGCTGAACGACACCGGCGTGCTCATCGAGGGCATCGCCGCCTTGCTGCTCATCCCCGTCGCAGCGTGGGTGCCCCGGCCGCTGCGCCCGGCGGAGCGCAGGCTCGTCGCCATCGCGGTCGGCGTCGTGCTCGTGGACGACCTGGTGTGGCTGACGTTCCAGCTGTGGCCGCCGGGCCTGGGCCCGGCCTTCGACGCGCACTGGTTCGTGAACGACCTGCTCGCCGGGAGCCTGTTCGGCGGCTTTTACGTGGCCCTGCTCCTGCAAGCCTTGCGCTACCCCCATCTGGCGGGCGCGTCGGCGGAGCGGGAGCGGCGCAACGCGCTGCTGCTGAGCGCGGCGCTGCTCACGTTCCCGGGCTGGGTCGCCGGGCTCGCGCTGGGGGAGGCGGCCCAGGCACTGCCGGCGCGGCTGCCGGCCCAGGTGGCGGCGAGCGGCTTGGGGGCGACCGGCACGCTCGCCGTGGGCGCGGTCGCCGTCCTCAACAACACGTGGCTCGTCGCGCACGTGCTCCTGGCCGGCCTGTGGGCGCGCAACGCGCGCCTCCCGGGCCACGGCCGCGGCTGCCGCAACCTGTCGCTCCTCGCCCTCGGCCTGCCGCTTGCCGGCATGCTGGCCTACCCGTTCCTGGGCCCGTCGCCGGGCGATGCCGGCCTGAACGGCGTGATGCGCCTCATCACCGTGGCCATCCTCGCCTACGCTATCCTCCGCCACCAGCTGCTCGACATCGACGTCAAGGTCCGGTGGGGCATCCGCCAGAGCACGCTCGCCGGCGCGTTCATCGGCGTGTTCTTCGTCGTCAGCGAGGGCGCGCAGACCGTGCTCAGCAGCCAATACGGGCCCATCCTCGGCATCGTGGCGACGGGCGGGCTGGTGTTCGCCCTCGCGCCGCTGCAACGCGCCGCGGAGCGCGTGGCGAGCGCCGCCGTCCCGGGAGCGAAGCCGGTGGGGGCGATGAGCGCCGAGGAGCGCGTCGAGCTGTACCGGGCGATGGCCCGCACCGCGTGGGAGGACGGGGTCCTCGACAGGAACGAGCGCGCCTTGTTGCGCGAGCTGCGGCAGCGGCTCGGGCTGAGCCCCGATGAGGCCGAGCGCATCGAGGCCGAGGCGCTGGCCTGACTCATTCCATGACGAGATGCGCGGGGAGCGTGTAGCCGGCCTCGCCCAGCAGCTTCAGCAGCGGCCGGACGGGCAGCCCGACGACATTGTCGACGCTGCCGTCGATCTTCGTGATGTACGCGGCGGCGATGCCCTGCAC
>JAIVGT010000176.1 GCA_020201485.1 Halobacteriales archaeon | reverse complement strand
GTTCAGCGTGGAGCGCTGCGTGGACCGCCTGGAGCGCCTCTACGCCGGGGCGGCGCAGGGCGAGGTCCCGGAGGAGCTGGAGCGGCCCATCGAGATCCCGGCGTGACGGGGCAACCTTCTTCACCCCCGCGCCCCTCGCGCCCGCGTGGCCTCGAAGCGGCTCACCCTGTTCACGGTCACGGTGGGCTCCTTCCTCGCCACGCTGAACCTGAGCAGCGTGAACGTCGCGCTGCCGAGCATGACGGCGGAATTGCCGGGCTGGGCCGGGGGCCCGCAGCTCGTCGCCGTGGGCTACGTCGCCGTCGTCACGCTCCTCCTCATCCCCTTCGGCCGGCTCGGCGACCTCGTCGGCCGGCGCAGGTTCTACGCCGCGGGCTTCCTCCTCTTCGCGACCGGGTCCAGCCTGTGCAGCATCGCCACGAGCATCCCCATGGTCGCCGGTTTCCGCATGCTCCAGGGCGTCGGCGCGGCCATGATCATCGCCCAGGGCAGCGCCATCATCGCCGCCGTGTTCCCGGCCGGCGAGCGGGGGAGCCCGCTGGCGTGGCAGGTCATGGCGAACTCGCTCGGGAGCGCCTCGGGTTACATCGTCGCCGGCCTGCTCGTGGATGCGCTGGGCTGGCGCAGCGTGTTCTGGACGAACGCGCCCGTGGCCTTCGTCGGCGCTGCGCTGGCGTGGACGGTCATCCCGCGCGGCCTGCGCTCGGAGCGCGCGTTCGACGTCCGGGGCGCCGCGCTGCTCGCCGTCGCGCTCGGTCTCCTCGTCGTCGCCGTGAACATCGGGCTGCCCGAGGCCTGGCCGCTGGCGCTCGGCCTGCTCGCGGGAGCCGGGCTCAGCTTCGCCGCCTTCCTCGCCTGGCAGCGCCGCGCGCCCCATCCCCTCCTCCCGCCGTACCTGCGCCGGTCGCGCGTCTTCCTCGGCGGCATCTTCGCCGCCCTCTTCGGGTTCATGGGGGCTGCGTCCACCGGGTTCCTCATGACGTTCTACCTCCAGGGCGTGACCGGGCTGAGCGCGCGCCTCGCCGGGCTGACCCTGCTCTGGTACAGCGTCGCCGTGACCGCCGCCTCGCCCCTGAGCGGCCGGCTGAGCGACCGGGTGAGCGCGCGCGCCTTGGCCACGGTCGGCTTGCTCTTCATCGCCGCCGGCTTGGCGCTCCTGAGCACCCTCGGCGCCGACGCGTCGGCGTGGCGCGCCGCGGCCATGGTCGCGGTCGTGGGCATCGGCGTGGGCGTGTTCGCCAGCCCGAACAACAACGCCGTGTTCGCGGCCGCGCGGCAGGAGGACCTGGGCGTGGCGAACGGCATGCTCGGCACGACGCGCAACCTCGGCGTCACGCTCGGCGTGAGCTTCGCCGGCCTCGTGCTCATCCTCGGCGCGCCGGGCCACGTCTTCCCGACCGGGGCGGCGTTCGCGGAAGCCATGCGCGCGCCGCTGCTCATCGGGGCCGGGTTCGCCGTGCTCGGCGCGTGCCTGAGCCTGCTCCGCGGACCGAGCGGGCGCGCGGCCGGCACGGGCCCTGCGGCCCCGGAGTGAGTCTTTTATTCTCGTACGAGAACAAGCGCGCAGCCCAGATGATGTTCGCGTTCCTCCGGCAAAACGGCTTCATCGTCCCCGACTCGGAGGCCATGGTCGGCCTGCTGCGCGACGTCTGCGACCTGCTGTGACAGGAACCCTTTTGGCGCGGCGCGCGGCTGCGCGCGCGTGGCGACCGGGCTGACCGAGGCGGACCGCGTCTTCCTCCGCGACCTCGCCGAAGGCTTCGGCAGGCGCGAGCGCACGCTGCTCGATTGCCTCCACGCCATCCACGACCGGTGGGGGCATCTGCCGCGCGGCGCCCTCGACGAGTTCACCTTCGAGGCCCGATTGGCGCGCGAGCAGGTCCACAGCGCGGTGAGCTTCTACAGCAACTTCCGCACCGAGCCTGCGCCCGAGGTCGAGGTGCGCGTGTGCGAGACGCTGACCTGCCACCTCGCGGACCCGCGCGCCGTGGAGAAGGCGCGGGCGGTGGTCGATGCCTACGGCGGCGAGGCTCGCGGCGTGCCATGCCTCGGGCTGTGCGAGCTCGCCCCGGCGATGCTCGTCAACGGCGCGGCGTGCACCGCGCGGAACGGCATCGAGCCGGCCATCGCCCGCGCGCGCGCCTCGCCTCCGGCCAGCCAGGCAAAGCCGCTCGGCCCCGAGCACTACGAGCAGTTGGCGCGCGCGCTCCGCGAACCGGGCTGGGCGAGCGCCGAGGTCAAGGCGAGCGGGCTGCGCGGCATGGGCGGCGCGGGGTTCCCGGCCGGAAGCAAGTGGGACTTCGTGAAGCGCGCCAGGGGCAGCCCGAAATGGCTCGTGCTGAACGCGGACGAGGGCGAGCCGGGCACGTTCAAGGACCGCTGGCTGCTGGAGACCGACCCGCACCGCGTGCTCGAGGGCATGCTCGTCGCCATGTGCGAGGTGGGCGCAGACCGGGGGATGGTGTACCTG
>JAIVGT010000377.1 GCA_020201485.1 Halobacteriales archaeon | reverse complement strand
GGCCTGCGCCGGGCGAAGGCCATGGACGCCCTCGTCGCGCTCGGCACGAGCATGGCGTGGCTGTTCGGGGCCATCGAGTTCCTCAGCCCGGACACCCTCGTCCCCGGCCGGCAGCAGTACTACTTCGAGGTCAGCGCCCTCGTCCTCGGCTTCCTCCTCGTCGGCCGTCTCCTGGAGCAGCGCATGTCGCGCCAGGCGAGCGGCGAGGTGCAGCGCCTCATGGAGCTCCAGCCGCGCACGGCGCGCGTCGAGGAGGACGGGAAGGAGCGCGAGGTGCCCGTCGCGTCGGTGCAGGCGGGCGACGTCGTGGCCGTGCGCCCGGGCGAGCGCATCACCGTGGACGGCTTGGTGCTGGATGGCCAGAGCGCCGTGGACGAGAAGCTCATCACGGGCGAGTCCCTGCCCGTGGACAAGGGGCCCGGCGATCCCGTCATCGGCGGCAGCGTCAACCGCGGCGGGCTGCTGCGCATCCAATGCACGCACGTCGGCGAGGAGAGCGCGCTCGCGGGCATCGTGCAGCTCATCGAGCACGCGCAGGAGCAGGCTCCGGAGGTCCAGCGCTACGCGGACCGCATCAGCGCCTGGGTCGTGCCGTGCGTCATCGCCGTCGCGCTCCTCAGCTTCGGCTGCTGGTGGCTCCTCCTCGGCCAGACGCTCAGCTTCGCCTTCAGCGTGTTCGTCGCCGTGCTCCTCATCGCCTCGCCGGCCGCGGTCGGCCTGGCCACGCCGAGCGTCCTCGTCACCGCCGTGGCCAAGGGCACGCGGCAGGGCATGCTCATCAAGGGCGCGGAGTTCCTCGAGCGCGTGCAGCAGGTGGACGTGGTCATCTTCGACAAGACGGGCACGGTGACGATGGGCGAGCCGGCCCTGACCGACGTGCATGCCTTCCACGGCAGCGAGGACGAGCTGCTCGCGCAGGCCGCGGCGGCGGAGCTCGACAGCGAGCACCCGCTGGGCCGGACCCTGGTGCGCGCGGCGCGGGAGCGCGGATGCGCGCTGGCGAAGCCGGCGAAGGGCCGCGTGTTCAGCGGGGCGGGCGTCGAGGCTCACGTGCACGGCGAGGACGTGCTCGTCGGCACGGCCGTGCTCATGAAGGACCGCCGCATCGACACGCGCCCCGCCGAGGCTTTGGTGGAGCGCCTGCGCGCCCAGGGCAAGACCGTCGTCCTCGTCGCGCGCGGGCCGAAGCTGGCCGGCGTGCTCGCCTTCGCCGACCCCGTCAAGCCGGAGGCGAAGGAGGCCGTGCAGCGCCTGCAGGCGCAGGGCGTGGAGGTCGCGCTCGTCACGGGCGACAACGTGCGCACCGCGGAAGCCATCGCCGGGGAGCTGGGCATCCAACGCATCTTCGCCGACATCACGCCCCACGGCAAGGCCGGCGTGGTCAAGGCCTTCCAGGACGGCGACCACGTCGTGGCCATGGTCGGCGACGGCATCAACGACGCCCCCGCCCTGGCGCAAGCCGATGTCGGCATCGCCATCGGCAGCGGGTCCGAGGTGGCGCTGGAAGCGGCCGACCTCGTGCTCATGCGCAGCGACCCGCGCGACGTGGGCGAGGCCATGAGCCTGAGCCGGGCCACCTTCCTGAAGATCCGGGGCAACCTGCGCTGGGCCTTCGCGTACAACCTCGTGCTCGTGCCCATCGCCGCGCTGGGATTGCTCAACCCGCTCCTGGCCGGGTTGGCCATGGCGTGCAGCAGCGTGCCGGTGCTGGCGAACGCGCGCAAGACGGCGCGGGAGTGGGCGCTGGAGGACGCGCCCCGCCCCGACCGCGGCGCGCTCGCCGTGACGAGCGTGCTGAAGTAGCCCCGCGCGCGAGGGTTTACGCTCCGCGCGCCCCATGCGCGCGCGTGCGCCCCGCCCCGCTCGCCGTGCTCGCGCTGCTCCTCGCCGGCTGCGCTTCGCCGAGCGCGCCTTCGTCGCCCGGCGCGGGCGCGCCGGGCTGGGCGTGGACGAAGCTGCCCGACGCGCCCGTCGCGCGCACCGAGGTCGCGGCCGCGACCGTGGGCGACGACATCTTCCTCGTGGGCGGCTTCGACGCCGCCGGCACGAACGTCGCCGAGGTGGACGTGTACCACGCCGCGACCGGGCAATGGGGCCGCGCCCCGGACTATCCCATCCCCGTCCACCACACCGGCTTGGCCGTCGTGCAGGGCCAGCTCTACGCTTTCGGCGGCTTCACCACCGCCGGCTTCGTGCCCACCGCGCTCGCTTTCCGCCTCGATCCGCAGCTCGGCGCGTGGGAACCCGTCCTGCCGCTGCCCGCGCCCCGCGCCGCGCACGGGGCAGCGCTGCGCGACGGCAAGGTGTACCTCGTCGGCGGCTTCTCGCAGTCGCCCCTCGACCTCGGCCTGGGCAGCTCCGCGCTGCAGCCGAAGGTGGACGTCTTCGACCCGGCGGCGAACGCCTGGACGCGCGCCGCGGACCTGCCGCAGCCGCGGGACCACGTCGCGGTCGTGGCGTTCCAGGGGCGGGTGTGGGCGGTGGGCGGGGAGC
>JAIVGT010000175.1 GCA_020201485.1 Halobacteriales archaeon | reverse complement strand
GTGAGCGCGTACGGCTGGTCCTGGAACAGGAGGAACCCAGTCACCGTCAGGCGGTAGATGCCGCTCTCGCCGCCCGCGGGCACGGTGTAGTCGATGTGCTCCGCGCCCGGCTGCACGCCGTGCGTGTGGCTCTGCGCCGCCACGTTCTGGCACTGCGCGCGCGCCACGGTCGCCGTGGCGGTGAGCTGGGCCCACGGCACGAGGTTCGCCGCCGTGCCGGCCGGGTCGGCGCACGCCGGCTGGCCGGCGCCGTCGCAGGGCAGCAGGGGCGTGGGCGGCACGCTGGGCGGGCCGAGGGCGAGGTCGAGGTCGTTCCCGAGGGCGTTGCCGGAGGTGTCCGCGTAGGTCAGGTCGGCGACGACGGTCATGCCGGGGCCGAGGACCACGTTGTACGTGTCCGCGTTCTGCGCCAACGGGTTGCTGTTGACCGCAGGCAACGGGCTGATGACGGTCGTGTTGTGCTGGACCTGCCCCTCGTTCGTCACGGTCGCGGCCGCGGCGGGAAGGAGGAGCAGGCACATGGCCAGGATGCTGATGGTGCGCATGGGCAGCCTCGGCGCTCGCACCGCCCGGCATGCCTCATGAGCGTTTCCTGCGCGGCTTGGGAAGGGGCGTGCCGAGACGGGCTGCGATGAGCGGGGCGAAGGCCGGGTTCACCTCGTAGCCCAGGCAGCGCCGGCCCAGGCGGCGCGCGACGACCATCGTCGTGCCGCTGCCCAGGAACGGGTCGAGCACGAGGTCGCCCTCGTCCGTGCTGCACGCCAGGATGCGCGCGATGAGCTCCTCCGGGTAGGGCGCCTCGTGGTCGGGCGTGGCGCGCAGGCTGCCCGCCTTCACCGGCACGCGCCACACGTCCCCAGCCTCGGCGCGCAGCTTGGGCTTGGGCCCCTTCGCCAGGACGACGATGGTCTCGTGCTTGTTCACGAGGTTGCGCGGCGTCATGCCGGCGATGGCGCTCGGCTTGTGCCACACCAGGAGGTCGAGGAGCGTGAAGCCGAGCGCCTGGCACCGCTGCGCGATGTCCCATGGGATGGGGAGCACGGAGCCGCGCTCCCACACCTTGTCGATGACGACCCACATCGTGCCGCTCGGCCGCAGCGCGCGAAGGCATCCCTGCCACACCGCGTCCAGGCGGTCGAGGTAGCGCGCATAGTCCTCGCCGTGGCCGAGCTGCGCCGCATGGCCGTAGTCCTTGCGGTCCCAGTACGGCGGGCTGCACACCACGGCCTGCACGCTTCCGGCGCGCACGGCGCGCAGGTCCTCGCTGCTGGCGAAGGTCACGCCCTCCACCTCAGGCAAGGTCCACCTCCACCAGCTCGCGGCCCGAGCCGTGCAGCGCCCGCTCCAGGACCTTCCGCGTGGTAGCCCGTCCGCCCGCGCGAGCGCTGGCCCCATTCCAGGCCCTCGAAGGCGTGCGGCACGCGGAGCTGGGCCTTGTCGAAGCGGTGCCGCGCCGGGTCGCGCACGAGCATGAGCACGAGCTCGTGGGCCGCGCCGAACGGCTTCGCGCTCACGCCCGGCGCCAGGCGCACGAGCACGTTGCGCAGGCGCAGGCCGCTGGCAGGGCGCACGGCATCGTGCAGCAGCCACGGCCAGGGCACGAACCGGCCGCGCCGGTGCGCGTTGCGCGCGAAGAGCCAGAGCGTGCCCTCGGCGTCGAGGTGCGCCGCCTCGCGCGCGATGCTGCGGGCGAGCGCGCGGGCTTCCACCTGGGGCGGGCGGAGCGGCTCGGGCGCGCGCAGGACCGCGATGCTCGGCATCAGCCCAGCCGGCCGGGTGCTCCCGGGCTGCGGTGGCTGCCCCTTGGGCCCTCCACCGGCATCGGGGCCTGGCCCTTCGCGCCCTGGCCGCGCACCGGCCGCGCGCTGAACTTGTAGCCGTAGTGGATGACGCCGCCCTCCCCGTCCTGGTTGATGCGGCGGAACACCTTGTGCACGGGCATGCCCACGCGCATGTCGGCGTTGTCCACGTCCACGATCTGCGCCGTGAGCTTCGGCCCCTCGGCGAGCTTCACGATGGCCATGACGTACGGGGCCTGCAGCTCGAAGCCGTTCGGCGGGCTGTGGACCACGGTGAAGCTCTCCACCGTGCCGGCGCCGCTCATCTGGAACGGGGCGAGCTTGCCCACGCTCAGGTGCCGGCACGTCGGGCACAGGGTGCGCGCCGGGAAGATGGCCTGGCCGCAGTTGCCGCACTTCACGCCCTCGAGGTTGTACCGCTGGTCGATGCTGCGCCAGAAGCGCGGGCCCTGCGTCATCAGAGTCCCTCCAGGATGTGCACGTACGCGCTCGCGCCGCTGCCGCCGACGTTGTGCGCCAGGCCGCGCTTCGCGCCCTGCACTTGCCGTTGGCCGGCCGTGCCGCGCAGCTGCCACACCAGCTCCGCGATCTGGGCGATGCCCGTCGCGCCCGGGGGATGGCCGCGCGCCTTCAGGCCGCCGCTCGGGTTCACCGGCAGCTTGCCCTTGAGCCCGGTCATGCCCGACTCGACGGCCTTGCCGCCCTCGCCCTTCTTGACGAAGCCCAGGTCCTCGATGGCCATGACCTCGGCGATGGTGAAGCAGTCGTGGACCTCGGCGAACTGCATGTCCGCAGGCTTCAGGCCGGCCATCTTGTAGGCGCGCTCCGCGGCGATGCGCGTCGCGGCCAGCTCCGTCAGGCTGTGCCGGTCGTGCAGGGCGAGCGTGTCCGTGGCGCTGCCCGAGCCCTTGATGAGCACGGGGTGCGGGTTCAGCCGCTTCGCCGTCTCCAGGTCGGCGATGACCACGGCGGCAGCGCCGTCCACGTTGCTCGCGCTGTCGAACAGGCGCAGCGGGTCGCTGACCATGGGCGAGCCGAGGACGGTCTTGGCGTCGATGACGCTGCCGTACGCCGCCTTGCTGTTCATCGAGCCGTGCAAGTGGTTCTTCACCGCGACCATGGCGAGCTGCTCGCGCGTCGTGCCGTAGTCGTGCATGTGCTTCTGCGCCATCATCGCCCACAGGCTGGGGTAGGTCGCGCCGAAGAACGCCTCCCACTCCTGGTCGGCGGCGGTGGCGAGGGTGTTGATCTGCTCCTGGTCGATGACGTCGGTCATCTTCTCCGCGCCGCCGACGACGGCGACGTCGTGCGCGCCGCTCGCCACGGCGAGGAGCGCCTGGCGGAAGGCCGCGCCGCCGCTGGCATCCGCTGCCTCCACGCGCACGCTCGGCATGTGCGTGTGCGCCAGCCCGGCCTCGTCCACGGCGAGCGGGCCCAAGTGCTCCTGCCCGATGAGCCTTCCAGCGCTCATGCTGCCCACGTACATGGCGTCGATCTTCTCGCCCGGGATGCCGGCGTCGCGCACCGCCTCCAGCCCGGCCTCGGCGACGAGCTGGCGGAAGCTCTTCTCCCACAGCTCGCCGAACTTCGTCATGCCGACGCCGATGACCGCGACCGGCCTCATGCCGCCAGCCCCCGTTGGATCTTGCCGCGGAACTTCGCGTACACGGCGTAGTCCACGTACACCTTGTCGTTGACGAGGTCCCACACGCTCGGCGTGCCCTGGCGCTTCAGCTTCAGGGTCTGGGGCGTGACCGTGATGTCGAACGCGTCCGCGCCGGCGCCGCTGCCGTAGGCGCAGACGAAGATGCGGTCGCCCGGCTGCGCCTCGTCCAGCACGGCGCACAGCCCGATCATGCTGCTGCCGCTGTACGTGTTGCCGATGATGGGCGTGAGCAAGCCCGTCTTGAACTGCTCCTCGGTGAAGCCGAGCTTCTTCGCCATGCGCACCGGGAACTTGCCGTTCGGCTGGTGCAGGACGCAGTACTGGTAGCTTTTCGGCTCCGTGCCCGCGTTCTCCATCAGCCGCTTGCTCGCCTCGCCGACGTGGCGGAAG
>JAIVGT010000376.1 GCA_020201485.1 Halobacteriales archaeon | reverse complement strand
CGGCGCAGCGCCGGGTCCACGGCATCCACGCGGTTCGTCGCGCCGATGACGATGACCTTGCCCCGGCTTTTCAGGCCGTCCATGAGCGTGAGGAGCTGGGCCACGACCCGGCGCTCCACCTCGCCCTGCGTCTCGTCGCGCTTGCTGGCGATGCTGTCGATCTCGTCGATGAAGATGATGCTCGGCGCGTTCTGCTCCGCTTCCTCGAACACCTCGCGGAGGCGCGCTTCGCTCTCCCCGTAGAACTTGCTCATGATCTCCGGGCCCTGGATGCTGTAGAAGGCAGCGCCGGACTCGTTCGCCACCGCCTTGGCGATGAGCGTCTTGCCCGTGCCCGGCGGGCCGAAGAGGAGCACGCCCTTCGGCGGGTCGATGCCCAGCCGGTCGAACAGCTCCGGGTGCTTCAGCGGGAGCTCGATCATCTCGCGGACCTTCGTGAGCTGGTTCCGCAGCCCGCCCACGTCCTCGTAGGTGATCTTCGGCGCGTGCAGCTCCGTCTCGCTGACCGCCTCCTCCCGGATGTGGACCTCGGTGTTCTCCGTGATCTGCACGATGCCGCCCGGGTTGACGTCGACGACGATGAACGGCAACGCCCGGCCGATGAGCGCGATGCCGGGGACGATGACCGTGTCGCCCTTCGTGACGGGCCGCTTGAACAGGCCGCGCTTGACCACGCCTTCGATGCCGCTGCCGAACTGGAGCTTCTGCCCCTCGTCGATGACGGGCGCGAGCACGAGGCGGTTCGCCGGGCTGACGTCGGCCTTGCGCACGCGCACCTTGTCGCCGATGGACACGCCGGCGTTGTCGCGGATGAGGCCGTCCATGCGGATGATGCCCTTGCCCTCGTCGTCGGGGTGGGCGCGCCACACGATGGCGGCGGTGGTGTTCTTGCCCAGGATCTCCACGACGTCGCCGACGGTGAGGTTGAGGTCGAGGCGGGTCGCTGCGTCCACGCGCACGCGGCCCTTCGCCACGTCTTCCTGGACTGCTTCGGCGACCTTCAGGGTGACTTCCTTGACCATGAGATTCACCAACGTGAGAGCGGGCTCAGCCGGCCCTCCCGTGAACGGTCGGGCATGGGGGGCGCTTGAGGATAAAGGTTTGGGGTTACGGGCAAGGGACGCCGAGCGCGACACATCCATGTCGGCAGCGCGGGCGTCAGCGGCTTGTGACAAGCGAACAATTCCCGCGACGCATCGCCCACAGCGCTGCGACGGCGAGGCCCGCGAGGAACGTTGCGGACGCGACGAGGGCGAGGGCGGGCGAGGCGAGCAGCGTCCCGGGCTCGGTCCCGGCACCGGCGGACAGCGCGGGCGCGTGCAGGCTCGGGGCCGAGCGCGGGGCGCGGTCCGGGTCCGCGCCGGGCGCCGGGGTCGGCGGGGGCAGGGGCGCTGCGCGCGCCGCGCCGACGCCCTGCACCCACACCGCGGCCGCCGACTTCGGCGCGCCATCGCTGCGCACCAGCCCCCAGTGCCGTTCGGCCTCCCCGTGGTAGTTCGCCGGGTCCATCGTCGGGTTGTCCGACATACACGGTAGAGCATGCCGACCACGCCCGCGGCTTGCAGCGCCGGGAGACGGTCGAAGAACGCCTGGAGCGCATCCGCCTGGGGCTGCTCGAACGTCGTGCCCGGGGCGGAGGAGATCCCTACGTCCTGCAGCAGGATGGGCTTGCCGAAGAGATCGTGCACGTGGGCGCGCCGGCGAGCGTCACGTCGAGCAATGCCCCGTACTCGGCGAGCGTGTCGCGCGTCGCACCCCGCAGCCCCTGCAGGCCGAGGGCGTCGCTCGCGTCCGCAGCGCGCGCCCACGTCCCCCCACGCGCTCGCGCCCCATTCGCCGAGGCCGAGGACGACGTACGCCGCCGGATAGCCGCGGTGCAGACGGCCCGCCATCGTGGCGAGCGCGGCGTCGAGCGGCGCGGAGGTCGCGACGCTCGCTTTGTTGAACTCCGACTCGAGCACGACGAGGACGGTTCCGCCCTTCGCGTGCTCCGTGAGGTGCGCCGTGAGCTGGTCGGCGAGCGCCTCCCAGCCGGCCTGGTCCTTCCAGGCATCGTGCGCCGCGGACCAGCAGCCGTCGGCGAGGCAACCGGGGCTGATGTCGTCGCCCCAGCAGTAGGACTGCACCGCGGGCGTCACACCGGCCGCGGCGAGCACGTCGAGCTGCGCGTCCGGGGCGCGCCAGCCCGAGGCAGCGTTCGAAGGGATAAGGCGATGGCCGGACGGTTCGGCGAGCAGGCAGCGGTCAGGTCCGGCCGCGCCAAGACTTCGTCCCGACCTCGGCGCGCAGGTTCGCGAACGATGCGTTGATGACGTCGCGGATGGCGCGGTCCACCTCGGCGCTGCCCAGGACCTCGACGATGGCGTCGTACGCGCGTGCCTCCGCCTGCTCCACGGCCTTGTCGATGCCTGCCAGGCGGGCGACCCCGCCGAGCGCACCGTCGATGGGGGTCGCGGCGCGGACGCGCGCCAGGACGGGCTCCCTGTTGGCGAGCAGCGCCTGCCCGACCGCCTGCCCGAAGCGCCCGCGCGCCAGGTCTTCCTCGACGCGCGTGAGGATGCGCAGCATGACGCGGTCCGTGATCTCCTCCTCGAAGGCGCCGAGAAGCAGGAGGAGCTGCTTGCGCACGAAGCCGTCGCCCGCGGCCCGGTCCAGGGCGCGCGCGCCGCGCGCGAGGAGGAACAGCCACAGCCAGAGCGTCTCGAAGGGCAGGCCGCGGTGCACGAGCCAGAGCGCCGGGACCATGGCGAAGAAGTCGAAGACGTGCGCGACGGCGTAGCGCCGCGCGTTCCAGCGCAGGCCGCTGCGCGTGAGGAACTCGGCGATGGCCGCCGCGCTCAGCAGCAGGTCGAGGCCGACCCAATCGCCGCGCGGCATGCCCGTCGGCTCGGCGAGCCACGCGGCAAGGAGGAAGAGCGACACGGCGGAGCCGGCGAAGGCGGTCCAGTGCAGGACCCGGGAGCGGTGCGGCCGCGCTTCGATGGCCGCGGCCTTGCGCTCCGGCTGGCGCGGGACGAGGGGCTCGGGCACGCGGCACGCACGCGCGGGGCAGGGCTTGAGGACCCCGGTACAAGACTCCCAGCGCAAGTCCAAGGCCCAGCGCACGGGTGCCGCGGCATGCGCGCGCCCCTCGTGGTGGCGCTGGTCGGCCTGGCGATGGCGGCGAGCGCGGCGAGGCCGTGCGACCCGGGCGGGCTCCTCGGGCCGCGGTTCGTGCCATTTCCCGTGCCGCTGCCCACGAGCTGATCCTCTAGGA
>JAIVGT010000375.1 GCA_020201485.1 Halobacteriales archaeon | reverse complement strand
AGCGGGAGGCGGGGCGGGCGCAGATGCGGCAGGCGGAGCAGGAGCCTCGACCTCGACCGCGACGAGCGCGGGAGCCATGCTCGGGGGGAGGGCCAGCGCCTCGCGGAGCCGGCCGTGCTCGGCGGCCTCCAGCAGGGACTTGCCGACCTCGTGGATGAGCTTGTCGCGCGTCCAGACATCGATGCCGCCCCGCTCGAGGATGACACGGGCCTCGTGTCCGACATCGCCCAGCGTGGCGAACACGCCGTGGCCGAGGAGGGGGAGGGTCTCGGCGAGCTCGGTGGCGACGTGCGCCGGGAGGGCATCCTTCGTCTCGCGCACGCGCAGGGCGACGCGCTCCGTCCCCCGGCGGAAGAGGAGGACGTGGGTGCCGGTCGCCTCCGGCTCGAACCCTTGCAGGCGGAAGAGCGTCTGGACCAGTGGAGCGAGCTCGCTCATGTGCATCCCGGCGCGCTCAGGGGCGCGATGCCATTTCAACCTTGCTTTTTTTATTCACGCGGCTGCATCTGCCACCTGCCGGGCCAGGTGGCCGTCGAGCGCCGCCAGGAACTCGGGCTCGCTCCCGGCCGGGATGGTCGCCGCCCCGAGCGCCTCGTCCCCCCGGGCCGAGCCCCGCACGTCAGCGGCCGCCGCGCCCAGGGCCAGGCCGAGGCGGATGCCGCGGCGTTGCGCATCGCTCGACGCGCGGGCGGCGACGGTCGATGTCCCGTGGTCGGCCGATGCGATGCCGACGAGCGGGAGGTCGCGGCGGACGCCGGGAGCGGCGTACAGGTTCGAGGCCAGGGCGGCCAGCGCCTCCGCCTCCCAGGCGTCCGCCCCCGCGAAATGCTGGAGCGCGCCGCGCACGGCGACGGGCGGGGCCAAGGGCGGCTCCGCCGCGTCCCCCGTCGCGGCCAGGGCGCGGCGCACGGCGGACCCTCGCGCTCCGTCCAACAGCTCGCGCGCCAGGGTGAGCTCCCCGCGGCGCGCCAGCGCATGGACGAGGAAGGCGAAGCGGCGGAGGTCGCGGAGCGGGCTGCCCTCGGGCTCGGAGGCGAGCGCGTACGTCTCGCCCACGAGGCGGCGCGCGTGGCTCGCGCTGCGGGTTCGCAGCAGATGCGCGGCGAGCGCCCCCAGGACCTTGCGCTGCTCCTCCCGCGCGAGGTCGACCCAGCGGCGCGGGCGCCCGGCAGCCGTGGCGGCGATCCCCAGGCGGGCGAGCCACGTCGCGCACGCCACGTCGTCACCGGACAGCCCGGGGAGGACCGGGTCGTCCGCCTCGGCCAGGACCCGGCGCAACGAGCGCGTGTCCGCGCCGCGCAGGCGGAGGTCCAGACGCGCCTCCACGGTGCGCGATGCCTGCGCGTCGCGCAGGAGGACGTCGCGATTGCGCCCGGTCAGGCGGCGCGCTTCGAGGTCCTGCAGCCCAGCGAGCGCGCCCAGCAGGCCGAGCCATGCCAGGTCCTCGTTGCGCGCGTCGAGCGCGTGCGCCACGAGGTACGCCGCCCCGGACGTGGCGAGGCCGCCATCGGAGATCCCGAGGCTGCGCGGATGAAGGGCGATGTCGCTCGCCGGACCGTCCCCGTCGGGCGCATCGCCGCGCGGGGCGTGGAGGTCGATCCGGACCTCCCCGGGGTCGCGGCTCAGGTCCATCCCGAACCCGACGTCGGCTGGCCGGCCCGCACGCGCGAGGGCGAGGTGGAGCAGATGCGCGCCCGCGAGACCATCGGCGGTCGCAGGCGCGAGGATGCGGAGGCGCGCCGCGGCGCGCACGCGCTCGGCGGCCAGGGCGATGCGCGTGGGGAGCGCGTCCATGGCCGAGCGCAGGCAGACCGGGACCTTGGCGCTTCCCGGGGGAGGGGACCGAAGGTACGCCGCGGCGCCTAGACGACGTTCCCGGCAGTTTCGGCGGGCCGGCGAGCACACGGACAGCCGAACTTTCGGGTTTTCGGTCCCCCCCGAGGCGCACGCTCATGCCGGCTGTGGCCTCATGCACCGTCGCCGATGCTGGCCCACGACGAGCCCGGCTTGCTCCAGCAGCCCGCCCTTCCCGCCCTGCCCTACAGCGTGCGCGAGATCACCGCCAAGACCGCGCTCCAAGCCTGCACCCATCCCTCCATCCCGTACAGCCTCAACCCCTACCAGGGGTGCGCGCACGCCTGCAAGTTCTGCTACGTCCCGACGCTCATCCACGTGGATCGGGAGGATTGGGGCCGGTACGTCCTCGTCAAGCGCAACGCGCCCACGCTGCTCGCCCGCGAGCTGAAACAGCATCCGAAGGACCTGGTCGCGGTCAGCACGGCCACCGACCCCTACCAGCCGGTGGAGGCGCGCTGCCTCGTGACGCGGCGCTGCCTGGAGGTCCTGGCGCGCGCGCAGTGGCCGGTGAGCATCCTCAGCCGCTCGCCCCTCCTGCTGCGCGACGTCGACCTCTTCCACAGGTTCGAGCGCATCGACATCGGCATGAGCCTGCCCACCCTCGACGACGAGGCTCGCCGGTGGATGGAGCCGGGCGCGCCGAGC
>JAIVGT010000374.1 GCA_020201485.1 Halobacteriales archaeon | reverse complement strand
GGGAGCAGCGGCCCAGCCCTGGGCGTTCACCGGCGCGCCGGGAAGGATGGCGATGCTCGGGGCAGCCGGGTTGATCTCGACGCGCACGCGCACCGTGGCGGACCCCGCGTTGCCCGCCTCGTCCGTGGCCTTCACGGCGAGGACGTGGTCGCCATCGGCGTCGAACTGCACGCTCCACGCGTTCCCCCCGCACGACTGGGGCACGTTGTCGACGGCGCAGCGCAGGGCGTAGTCGTTGGCCTCGGCCACGTCGAAGCGCACGAGGAACGCGCCGGGCACGCTGCCGTCGCGCGGGGAGCGGATGGCCACGACCGGCGCCAGGCTGTCGATGCGGGCGACGACGTGGCGCGCGGCCTCGGCGTTGCCGGCGACGTCGGTGCTCGCGTAGGCCACGGCGTGCGCGCCCTCGGCGCGCAGCTCGAGCGGCCCCTCGCCCAAGGCCTCGCCCTCGCCGGCGCGCGTCGCGGCGCAGCCGCTCGTGGCGTCGGCGCACGCGAAGGAGACGGTGACCGGGCCGGTGAACCAGCCCGCGTCGCCGCGCGGGCCGTTGAGCTGGGCCGTGGTCACGGGGGGCGTCGCGTCCACGAGGAAGGTGCGCGTCTGCACGGGCTCGACGTTCCCGGCGACGTCGCGGCTGCGCAGGGTGAGCGTGCGCTCACCGTCGCCCAGGGTAAGCGCGTCGCGCGCCTCGGCCGGCGCGCCATCGAGGCTGGCCGCGGGGGGGCCGTCGCAGCCGCTGCCCGCGCTGCCATCGTCGCAGGCGAGGGCGAGGGCGACGGGGGAGGCGTACCACCCGAGCAGGCCGGCGATGCCCGTCGCGGTGAAGGTCGTGACCGGGGCCAGGGTGTCGATGCGCAGGCCGTCGCGGACCTGCTGCGCCTCGACGTTGCCCGCGGCGTCGATGCTGCGGAACACGAGGGTGTGCGCGCCCTCGGCGAGGTCGAAGGCCGTGGCCTCGGCCAGCGCGTCGTCGTCCAAGGCGGCCTCGCTGCGCGCGCAGCCACTGACCGCGTCGGCGCACGACAGGCTCACGACGAGGGGCACGTTGGACCAGCCGGAGGCGCTCGGCTCGGGGACGATGGACAAGGTCGTGGTCGGTGGCACGCCGTCGATGCGCACGGCCTGCTCGGTGGCGGGCGCGACGTTGCCCGCGGCGTCCGTGCTGCGGACGGCGAGGCTGTGCTCGGCATCGCCCGCGACGAGCCGCTCCGTCCCCGCGACGAACGCGTCGCCGTCCAGGCTGGATTCCGTGGCCGCGCACCCGCTGCGCGTGTCCGTGCACGTGAAGCTGGCCGTGACCGGGCCCGTGAACCACGGCGCCGCGACCTGCGGCCCCTGGAGCGCGATGCCCGTGCTCGGCGGCGTCGCGTCCACGGGCAGGACGAGGGCGCGCACGGCCTCGGCGTTGCCCGCCGTGTCGGTGCTCGCGTAGCGCAGGATGTGCTCGCCCTCCGTGGCGACGGTCACCGTCGTGCCCACCGTCGGACCCGCTCCGTCGAGCTGGAACGTGGTGTTGGCGCAGCCGCTGCCGCCCGCGCCGTCCGCGCAGGCGAGGTGCACGGTGACCTGGCCGCGGTACGAGCCAGCCTGCAGGATGCCGGCGAGCGTCGCCGTGGTGATGGGTGCCTGGCGGTCGATGCGCACAGGGATGGATTGCTGGGGCTGCGTGTTGCCCGCGTGGTCCTTGCCGGCGAAGGCCAGCGCGTGCGCGCCATCGGTCGCCACGGCGCGGGAGCTGCCCGGCAGGACGGCCAACGCCGCGCCGCCGTCAAGGGTGGTGGCGACCTGCGCGCAGCCGCTCGTCGCGTCGGAGCAGGCCAGGTCCACCACGACGGGGCCGAGGAACCAGCCGGCGTTGCCCGGCGTGCCGCGCGCCGTGGCCGAGGCCACGGGGGCGACCGAGTCGATGCCGAAGGCGACCGAGCGCTCGGCCTGGACGTTGCCCGCGGCGTCCGTGCCCTGGAAGCGCAGGGTGTGGTTGCCCTGGCCGGCCACGGCCACGACCGCCCCGGGGGACGCGGATTGCGCGGGGCCGTCGTCGAGGCGGTAGGCCACGCTCACGCAGCCGCTGCCGGCGCCATCGGTGCAGGCGAGCGTGACGCTCGCCGGGCCGACGAGCCAGCCTTCGGTGCCGGCGAGCCCGGCGACCTGGGCTGCGGCCACGGGCGGGAGCGTGTCGAGGAGCGTGACGCTGTCCACGCGCACGCCGCCGACGAGCGGGCCCGCGGGGAGGGCGCGGGTGTTCGTGACCGCGGCGGTCAGGGTCGCCGTGCCGTTCGGCGCGACGTCGTCGATGACGGCGTTCGCGGCTCCGGTCTGCTGCGCCACGGTCGCAGCGGCGTGCGCTCCCAGCAGCTCCTGAAGCCGGTCCAGCTCGGAGGTCGGCACGACGACCTGGCCGTCCACGAGCAGCGCGCCCGGCGCGTCCATGCCGGCCGCGCGGAGCAACGTGAGGAGCGCGACGCCGTCCCGCAGCTGGCCGCATTCCCGGTCGACCACCGCCTGCTTCGGCGGCTGGGCGAAGAGGGGAAGGGAAGGCACGACGGCGAGGCCGCACGCCATGCCGACGGGCGCATCGAGGCCAGGTAGGTCCGGAACTTCGGGCGCGCCGGGGACGGCGGGCACGCCAGGGAGCGGCGGAAGCGCCGGCGCGACCGCGAGCGACGGAACGAGCAGCAAGGCCGCGAGGACCAGGGCCGCGCTCGGCGCCATGCGGTCCTGCTTGCCCATGCTACCCCACCCTGCCGTGCGCCGAGCCAACCTGCTCCCTCATCCGCGCCGACAAGCCGCCCGGGGGATAAGCGTTGGGTATGGGCGGTGCGACAGGTCCTGGGAGGGGCTCCGACCGCGCCGGGAGCACCGGCGAACAGAGCCCGTCCGGGACCACCCCGGGCAAGCCGAAGTCCTGCCGCGCGGCATCGCCCACATCCGTCCCCACGCCGCATGCCTCGCCAGCGAGCGCGAGCGTCCCATCGAGCACCTGCTGCCCGAGGCCAGCCGCGCCGTCCTCCATGGTCCCGGCCATGCTCGCCGGGGCGCACGCGCCGACCGGGAGGCCGACGCCGGCGGCGGGGTCGACGCACAAGGC
>JAIVGT010000174.1 GCA_020201485.1 Halobacteriales archaeon | reverse complement strand
CGGCTACACCCTGGCCCTCCTCGTGGACTCGCCGAACTGAGCCTGCACCCTTCCGCCGGGCCCGTGCAGGGTCTGGCGGAAAGCTTCTTCCTTGCTTCCCGGCATGCACCCTCGGGGTTCTGAAGAAGCTCGCCCTGCTCGGCATCGCCGTCACGTTCGGCCTCCTCGCCGTCACGCCCGCCGCCACCGCCTTCCACGGCTCGCCCTACACGGCGCACGGCATCGCCACGCGGAACAACCAGGTGTACACGGCGCTCGTGGACTGGACCGGCTGGGCCCCGGTCAGCGGCCAGGAGTACAACAGCTATTACGTGACGCTCACCGACCCGGCCACGGGCGTGAACGTGGTGAACACGCACTTCCCCGGCTACGAGCAGTGGATCTACGGCGGCCCGCTGCCCAGCCAGTGGGAGCTGTTCATCTACAACGGCCTGGACGTGCCGACGAACGGCCAGACGTTCCACATCGCCGGCTTCCAGCAGATCCAGCAGCTCTACGTCGAGCCGAAGATCCAGACCATGCTCTACGAGGGCAACTACCAGGACTACACCCTGCTCCTGGCCGTGGACGGCTTCAGCCGCTGAGCCTCGCGCGCCCGCGCGGCGCATCCTTCGTTGTCCTTCGCCTCCGAGCGGAGCGGTTGACGGCCGTGGATGGGCTCGAACCATCGCCACAGGATTAACAGTCCCGTATCGCTACCAGCTAGACTACACGGCCAGCAGGGCGGCATGGCGCTCCCGGGGCTGATGTAACTTGCGGCTTGGCCCCCGGGCGCGGCCGAGCAGCGCGCTTTTGGCGCATGGACGCGTTCGCGCCCCGGCATGCCTGCCCTGACCCCGGAGCAGCTCGACCACGTCGCCCGCATCGCCCGCCTGCCCTTGGGCCCGGAGGAGCGGGAGCGGCTGCTGGCCGAGGCGGAGCGCATCCTGGCGCAGTTCGGCGAGGTCGAGGCAGCGCTGGCGCGGCCCGCGCCGGCTCCGGTCGCGCACGGCCTGGCGGCGCGCGACGATGCCGCGCGGGAGCCGGACCCCGGCGCGGCGGAGCGCATCGCGGCGCAGTTCCCCCGGCGCGAGGGCGCGCTGTGCAAGGTGCCGGAGGGCCTCTGAATGCCGAAGGGCGTGCCCCGGCCGAGCGTGACCCTGGACGAGCCGCCCGAGCGCGTGGCGAAGGCCCTGGAGCGCATCCGGCAGGACCCGCACCACGCCTTCCTGCACGTGAACGAGCGCGCCGCGGAGGAGGCGGGCCGCGCGCAGGGCATGTGGCTGGGCAAGACGCTGAGCGTGAAGGACAACCTGGCGGTGCAGGGCCTGCCGCTCACCTGCGCGAGCAAGGCGCTCGAAGGGCACGTCGCGGCCTACACGGCCACCGTGGTCGAGCGCTGCGCGGCGCGCGGCCTGGTCGTGGTCGGCAAGACGAACATGGACGAGTTCGGCTGCGGCAGCAGCGGGGAGCGCAGCGCGTTCGGCGCGACGAGGAACCCCCGCGACCCGTCGCGCGTGCCGGGCGGGAGCAGCAGCGGGGCGGGCGCGAGCATCGCCGCCGGGCTCGCGGACTTCGCCCTGGGCAGCGACACGGGGGGGAGCGTGCGCTGCCCGGCGAGCTTCTGCGGCGTCACGGCCCTCAAGCCGAGCCACGGCCTGGTCAGCCGGTGGGGCCTGGTGGACATGGCGATGAGCCTGGAAGGGCCGGCGCCCCTCGCGCGCGACACGCGCGGCTGCGCGCTGCTCCTCGACGCCATCGCCGGGCCGGACGCGCGCGACCCGGTGAGCCTGCAGGGGCCGGCCATCCCGCCCGATGGCTACGCGCGCAACCTGGAAGGGCTGGACGCGAAGGGCCTGCGCGTCGGCGTGCCCGAGGAGTTCCTGCAAGGCTGCTCGGCCGACGTGGAGCGGGCGGTGCGCGCGGCCATCGAGCGCTTCGGCGCGGCCGGCGCGCGCGTCGCGGAGCTGGCCATGCCCGAGCTGCGCCTCGCCCTGCCCAGCTACTACCTCGTGTGCTACGCTGAGTTCGCCAGCGCCATGCAGCGCTACGACGGCTTCCGCTACGGCCCGCGCGTCGAGGCGGGCAGCTTGGAGCAGGCCACGACCGCGGACCGGGGCTTCTTCGGGCCGGAGGTGAAGCGGCGCATCCTGCTCGGCACGCACATCA
Organism: Halobacteriales archaeon; assembly: GCA_020201485.1. Classification (GTDB taxonomy): domain Archaea; phylum Thermoplasmatota; class SW-10-69-26; order JACQPN01; family JAIVGT01; genus JAIVGT01. Next base: position 357 of record JAIVGT010000174.1, on the reverse strand, counting down.
CGATGAAGGAGGTGCGCGGCAAGTGGTACACCGCCGCCCTGCGCGCGCGCGAGCAGCTCGGCGAGGCGTACGCGCGCGCCTTCGCCGAGCACGACGTGCTCCTCGGCCCGACCATGCCCGTGCAGGCCTTCCCCCTCGGGGAGCGCATCGCCGACCCCCTGGCCATGTACGCCGCGGACGTGCTCACCGTCGGCGCGAGCCTCGCGGGCCTGCCGGCAGGAAGCGTGCCCATCAAGGGCCCAGGCCTGCCCATCGGCCTGCAGGTCCAGGGGCCGCGCGGCGAGGACCTGCGCGTCCTGCGCGCCATGCGCCTCCACGAGAAGCTGCAGGGAGGCGTGTGATGGCGCGGGAGTGGGC
>JAIVGT010000173.1 GCA_020201485.1 Halobacteriales archaeon | reverse complement strand
GGCAGGGGGTGGCAGCGGTAGGGCAGGGCGAAGCCGCGGCGGGTGATCTCGCGCGCCACCGCCTCGTTCGCCGCGACCATGAACACCTCGATCATCTTCGTCGCGGGCGAGGCGTGCTTCAGCGTCGGGTCCACCAGGCCATCGGGCCCGAAGAGGATCTTGCGCTCCCCGCTCTCGATGGCCAGCCCTTTGCGCTGCGCCGCGAGCACGTCGGCGAAGGCGCGCATGTCCGCGAACGGCTGCTCCCCGGCGGCGATGGCCTGGTCCACCTGCCCGTAGTGCTTGTTCGCCGCGACGCGGATGACGCTCTCCCCGAACTCCTCGCGCACGATGCCGCCCTGCGCGTCGTAGGTGATCTTCGCCGTCATGGCGAGCCGGTCGCGCTCGGCGCGCAGCGAGCACAGGTCGTCGCTCAGCGCGTGCGGCAGCATGGGCAGCACCTTCACCGGCAGGTACACGCTCGTCGCCTTGCGCCGCGCGTCCATGTCGAGCAGCGTGCCGGCCTGCACGTAGTGGCTCACGTCCGCGATGTGCACCCAGAGCGTGGTCGTGCCGTCCGCGTTGCGCTCCACGCCCACCGCGTCGTCGAAGTCCTTCGCGTCCGGCGGGTCGATGGTGAAGCACACGTGCCCTTGACGCATGTCCCAGCGCCCGGGCACGGCTTGCGCGACGCTCTCCTGCGTGAAGCGCGCCGCCTCCTTCTCCACCTGCGCGTCGCTCACCCAGGAGAAGTCCGGGTTCATCAGGACCTTGCGCCGCGCCACGTGCTCCAGGGCCACGTGCTCCGTCCACAGCCCGGCTTCCACGAGGAACTCCACGAACGTGCTGCTGATGCCGGCGACCGCGCCGCCCAGCCAGTCGTGGCTGAGCCAGCGGCAGAAGTCGAACACGCCGAAGCCGTCGAGGGTGTGGATGCCGCTGTCGCCGAGCGTGACCTCGCCCGTGTCCCGGTCGTGCAGGACGAAGCCGGCCATGAAGCGCACGCACAGGGCGATGCGCTGCCCGTCATCCTCCGTCAGGCCGGCCTCCGCGAGCGGCACGCCGCGGTACACAGTGCGCGGCTCGTCCCAGCCCTCCTCCACCACCTCCTCGGTCTTGACGAGCTTCTTGCGCAGGAGGTTCAGCTGCTCCACCTCCTTCTTCGCCGCCTTGTGCTGCTCGACGGTGATGGGCACGTAGCGCTCCTCGCGCCCCTGCCGGACGAAGTAGCCCACGCCCGGCCGGCAGGATTCGAGGGCCTTGCGCACGGCCTCCACCTGCGGCCGGCCCGCGCCCTGGCCGAAGTACGTGCTCGCCAGGTGCTCGGCGCTGTACGCGTCCGTCGTGCCGCTCACGCTGCGCCACAGGTCGCGGTCGGTGAGCTCGCCCTTGACCTGCTGCTCCTCCTTCACCTTGCCCTTCGAGAGGTCCTTGAGCAGCTGCTGCAGGCGCGAGGTGAGGGTCTTCTCGTCCAGCTCCCCGTCGACGCGGGCCGTGAGCTTGCGCGAGGTGAGGGCGTCGCGCTTCATCTCGATGCGGCCCTTGACCGTCCAGAGGACGACGTAGAAGTCGCCCTTCTTCTTCACCCGGTCGAGGTAGATGCCGACGTTGCTCGGCGCGCCGATGCCGTGGCTGCCGGGCTTGAACTCGACCAGGTCGCCGGGGCGCATCGGCGCGGGGAAGGCCTGCGTGGCCAAAAAGGGTGGGGGCCCCTGCGCCCCCTTCGGCCCTCGGCACCTCCGCGCCGAACCACCCGCTCATGAGCCCGGGCTCCCAGGGGGGAGCGTGGCCGCCGACCTCGCCCAGCTCCTGCTGCCCCTCCTCGTCATCGTCGCAGGCGCGACGGTGTTCCGCGCGGCGTTCCAGCGGCTGCGCCAGCCGGCGGTGCTCGGCGAGATCGTGTTCGGCATCCTGCTCGGAGCCTCGCTGCTCGGCTGGCTCTGGCCCTCGGGCGAGCACGCGCTGTTCCCGAAGGAGGCCATGCCCAGCCTGAACGCCCTCGGCTGGATCGGCCTCGCCCTGTTCATGTTCAGCGTCGGCACGGAGATGCGCTGGCATCGCGGCGACGGCCGCACGACGGCGACGCTCGCCTACGGCGCGCTCCTCCTCCCCTTCGCGCTGGGCATCTTCGTCGCCGCGAGCCAGCCCGGCTGGTTCTTCGACGGCGCGGCGAGCCTGCAGCAGCTCGCCTTGGTCGCGGTCGTGATGTGCGTGAGCGCGCTGCCCGTGCTGGCGCGCATCCTGGAGCACCACGGCCTGCTGCAGCGCCGCCTGGGCGCGGTCATCCTCGGCGCGGGCACCATCGACGACCTGTTCGCTTGGGGCATGCTCGCCTTCATCATCACCACGGCCGGCGTCGGCCTCACGGGCAACTTCGCCCTCAACGTCGCGCTCGTGCTCGGCTTCTTCGGCGCGGCGTTCGTCGCGGACCGCGCTCTGAGCCGCTTCCTCGCCGACCGGCCCATCGCGCCCGGCCAGGCCACGCTCGCCTTGCTCGTGTGCGCCATCCTGGGCAGCGCCTGGCTCACCC
>JAIVGT010000208.1 GCA_020201485.1 Halobacteriales archaeon | reverse complement strand
GCACAGGAGCTGGGCGCGGCCACGCTCACGTGCGACGCGAAGGCGCGCGCCTTCGCCGCCGGCGCGCTCGCCGAGGTCCTGCACGGCTGCGACACCCCGCTCCACGCCGAGGGGCGCGCCTACCGCAGCCTCGCCGCCACGTGGGGACCGGACGCGACGCACGACGTGCGCTGGACCTTGCCCGACGGCGGCAGCGCGCGCTGCTTCAAGGCCCCGAACTGGTGCTTCGACACCGGCGACGGCCCGGCCGGGGACTGGAAGCTGGAGGTGCCGCTCTACGCGACGCTCCACCCGCCCTCGCCCTTCGTGCCCGTGGGCCTCGACGGCTACTCCGGCCTGTTCGGCGTGTTCGCCGGCCGGCCCTAGGGCCCGGCGACGATGCGGGACACGACGCCGCCGCCGCTCTGGCTGACGACGTACAGCTCGCCCGCGGCGTCCTCGCCGAAGCTGACGATGCCTTGGCCGGTCTGCAGGATGGGAGCGCCGCCGTTGTAGAGCGCAGGCTGGCCGGGCGCGGCGACCGCGGCCGCGATGGTGCCCGTGCAGTAGTCGGCGTAGAGGTACACGCCCTGGAGCGCGGGGATGGCCGCGCCGCGGTACACGTAGCCGCCCATGACGGCGCAAGCGGGCGCGCCCAGGCCGACGTAGTGCGGGTAGCTGATGAGGGGGAAGGTCACGCCCTGGACCGGCGGCGGGACGCGGATGGTCGTGTACGGGGCGATGCCTTCGTACACGTTCCAGCCGTAGTTCTGGCCGCCCACGCCCGCGGGCTGCACGTCCACTTCCTCGACGAAGTTCTGGCCCACATCCCCAATCCACAGGTCGCCGGTCTGCCGGTCGAAGCTCCAGCGCCACGGGTTGCGCAGCCCGTACGCCCAGATCTCCGGGATGGCCCCGGCCTGGCCGACGAACGGGTTGCTCGCCGGCACGGCGTGCCCGCTCGGGACGTTGACGTCGATGCGGAACAGCTTGCCGAAGTAGCGGTCGAGGCGCTGGGCGTTGCCGTTCGGGTCGCCGCCGCTGCCGCCGTCGCCCATGCCCCAGTAGAGGTAGCCATCGGGGCCGAACAGGATGTTGCCGCCGTTGTGGTTCGTGAACGGGTGGGTCACGATGCGCATGACCTGCGTCGCGCTCGCCGGGTCGGGCGTGCCGGTCAGCGGGCTGTTGACGTGGAAGCGGTAGATGACGGCGTCGTTCGCGCCGCCGGCGCTCGGGTTCTGCGTGAGCTCGACGAACAGGTAGCCGTTGCTGGCGAAGTTCGGGTGGAAGGCCAGGCCGAGCAGGCCCTGCTCGCCGCAGCACTTGAAGTTCATGCCGCGCACGTCGAGGTACAGGCTCTTCGTCCCGCCCGGCTGCACGACCTGGATGGTGCCGGTCTGCTCCACGACGAACATGCGGCCCGTGCCGTCGTTCGCCGAGCGGTACGCGACCGGCTGGCTCAGTCCGCTGACCACGGGCTGGAGCTTGATGACGCTGGGCAGGCTCACGCCGCTGCCGAGCTGGAGCTCAGGGCGGGGGGCCATGAACACGTCGTCCATGCTCTCCGTGGCGACGGTCTGCAACGGGGTCGCGACGACGAACATCACACCGAGGAGCGCCGCTCCGAGCAACGCGCTGCGTGCCTGCATCTTGCCAGCCTCGGGAGGGCAAAGCGTTGCCCGCCTTAGCCGTTCCTCGTGAAAGCGGCGCCGCGCTGGCCGGGGATGCGACGATGCTCCCGCGAGATAGGTATAGCACCTCGGAGTCATGGCCCCGCCATGCGCGCGCTCCTCGCCCTCGCCGCGGTGATGCTCCTCGCCCTACCCGCCTTGCCCGCGAACCCGGCCCCGAACGCCCCGCAGCCGGTGCCGGAGGGCAGCCAGGCCTTGAGCCACGAGCAGGTCGCGCCGTACATGCACATCCTGGCCCTGGACATCGCCAAGGGCATCCGGCCCGGAGCCATGCTCAGCTTCGGCCCGAGCAACTGCACGGCGAGCTTCGTCGTGCGCGACACGGCCGGGAACCTGTACATCACGAGCGCCGGGCACTGCACGCACGGCATCGGCGGCCGCGTCGGCATCCACGAGGACACGCTCGTCGGCGAGCTGAACGGCATCCGCGAGTTCGGCACGGTCGTCGCGGCCTGGCCTGGGGGCGTGGATTCGAGCCTCATCCGCATCGACGCGGACAAGGTCGGCGAGGTCAACCCGACGATGACCGGCTGGGGCGGCCCCACCGGCCTGTACACGGGGGGGCCGAACGGCGCGAACGTCGTCGTGCGCCAGGTCGGCTGGGGCTGGGCCACGTGGCTCGACCAGCAGACGCGCTGCCGCACCGGCATCGCGGCCGCGGGCGACATCGGCTCGAACTTCTATTGGTTCCACGGCGAGGCGGCGGGCGGCGACAGCGGCTCGGCGGTCATGACGAGCGACGGCCAGGCCCTGGGCATCCTCGACCTTGCCGGCACCGCCATCCCCGTGCCGGGCACGACGCTGTTCATCGGCCTGCAGGGCGGCGGCCCGCGCTTCGACGCCGTGCTCAACGCCATGCGCACCTACGCCGGCTTCGACCTGACGCTCGTGACCGGCGGCCCGGTGAACCCGGTGTGCCTGACCGAGCCCGCGCTGCCGTGAATCACAGCGCGGTGAAGGCGAGGTCGTAGCTGTACGCGCCGAAATAGTGGAACGACACGCCCAGGCGAACGTCGGTCGGCGCGCCTGGCGCGTCGAGCTGCTGCACGGCGAGCCCGCTCTCGATGGTGCGCGCGCCGGGCGGCCAGCTCCAGTCCACGTAGCCGGCGACGCCCTGCCCGTCGAAGCCGAAGAGCCGGAACGTGTCGGGCTGCTGCTCCTCCTCGACGCCGGCGGCCACGGTCGTGATGCGCAGGCCTCCTTCCGCGCTGCTCCCGGCGACCTGGCCGTGCCGCAGCGCGGGCGCGTCCTGCGCGACGTCGAAGCTCACGTCGCCGGCGTGCACGCCGGGCAGGTGCCAGCTCGTGTACACCGCGGCCATCTCCGGGCTGCTCGTCCAGCCGCCGAGTATGATGACGTAGTTGACGATGGCCGGGTCGCGCAGCTCCGCGGGCGGGTCGACGAGGAGCGCGCGGCCCACGGTGCGCACCTCGCCGAGGGCGATGCCGTCGCCCGTCGTCCGCGCGCAGCGGTAGCCCACGGTCACGCCCGTGGCGAGCGCGGGGATGGGCGGGCTCAGGCCGCCCGTGTCCCACGGCTTCGGCGGGAAGCCCGGGGGCGTGAGGCCCTGCGCCTCGGCCATGGGGATGGGGATGGCGACGAACTGCTCCTCGCACGGGCCTTGGTGCACGCGCGTCGCCGCGACGCCGGGGGCGGGCAGCCCGGGGGAGGCCGCGAGCAGGAGCGCGAGGACGGCGAGGACGGCGCGCATGCCGGCCGGACGGGCCGGCCCTCCTTGGCCTTTGCCTTCCGAGCCTGGCCGTCACGGCTTGCGGCCGAGCCTGGCGAGGAGCAGGGCCACGGCGAGCGCGGTGCCGCCGAGGACCAACAGCTGCCGGCCGGCGCTCACGAGGTTCTGCCCGAAGGCGGCGGCGAGCGAGGGCGCGACGTGCGGCGGCGCGATGGCCGCGGGGTGCGTGGCGTGCGGGAGCGTCGGGTGCAGCAGGCTCGGGATGTCGAGGACCTGCGCGACCGGGATGACGATGGCGGGCGGCAGGGGCACGTCCGGCAGGTCGTAGATGGCGGGCGCGGGGTCGCGGCGCGGCGCGGGCACGGTCCTCGGCTCCGGTGGTGGAGGGGGGAGCGGCTCGGGCTCCGGCGGTGGACCGCTGCGTGGCACGCGGCGCGGTGGCGGCGGGCTGGGCGGCGGAGGCGCGGTCGCGTTCGGAGCCGTGCTGTTCACGTCCGTCGCGCTCGTGTTGCCCTGCGTCGCGTTCGGCGGCGCGGTCGCGTTCCCCGGCTCCGTCGCGTTCGGGAGCGTCCCGTTCGGCTCCGTCGCGTTCGGCTCCGTGGCGTTGGGCTCCGTGGCGTTCGGCTCCGTCGCGTTCGGCTCGCCCACCGGCTCGGTCGCATTGCCGGGCGCGGTGCCGTTCCCGGGCTCGGTGGCGTTCGTCGGGGCTGCGGGCTCTGTCCCGTTCGGCTCGGTCGGCTCCGTGCCGTTCGGCCCGGTCGCGTTCGGCAGCGGGTCGGGCTCCGGCTCCGTCGCGTTCTGCGGCTCGGTGCTGTTGCCGTCGCCTCCGCCGTGCCCGCCGTCGGGAGCCCCGTGCCCATGGCCGCCGCCCGCGACCGCCGAGCCTGCGCCGAGGGTCGCGAGCAGCGCGACAAGCAGGCAGCGCCAGGCGAGCACGCATCGGCCTTGGCATGCACGGGGATGGGCTTGCTGGGACAGGCTCCGCGCTCAGCCCTTGCGCTTCGGCTTGCTCGGGAGCGGGGCCGGCTCGGCCTCGGGCGGCGCGCCCTCGACCTGCTCCTCGATGCGGATGAGCTCGTTGAGCTTGGCGATGCGCTCGCCGCCCACGGCCCCCGTCTTGATGCCCAGGCTGCCGAACGCGACCGCGAGGTGCGCGATGGTGTCGTCGGGCGTCTCGCCGCTCCGGTGGCTCACGATGGTGGCCCAGCCGGCGGCGTGCGCCATGCGGATGGTGTCCACGGTCCGGCTCAGCGTGCCGATTTGGTTCACCTTCACGAGGATGGCGTTGCCCGCCTCCATCTCGATGGCCTTCGCCAGCCGCTCCGGGTTCGTCACGGTCAGGTCGTCCGTGACGACGAGCGTGTCCTGGCCGATGCGGTCGGTGAGCGCGGCGAAGTCCTCGAAGGCCTCCTCGTGGAACGGGTCCTCGATGCTGAACATGCCCACGTCCCCGGCGAGCTTCGCCATGAGGTCCACCTGCTGCTTCGGGCTGCGCTGCTGCTTGCGGTACTTGTAGGCCTTGCCCGTCCACAGCTCCGTCGCCGCCACGTCGAGCGCGACGCGCACGGGGAACCTGCGCTCGCCCGCGACCTCCTCGCACGCGCGCGCCACGACGTGCAGCGCCTCCTCGTCCTCGATGGGCGCCACCCACGCGCCCTCGTCGCCCTTGCCGATGGCGATGCCGGGCAGCTTCTCCTTCAGCATCTTCCCCACGGCGGCGTGCACCTCGGCGTTCGCGAGCACGGCCTCCGTGCACGTCGGCGCGAGGCTGACCGCCATGAACTCCTGGATGCTCGTCCCGCCGATGGCGTGCGCCCCGCCGCCGAGGACGTTGCCGAACGGCCGGCAGCGCACCTGCGGGAACGCGCCGCCGAGGTGCCGGTGCAGCGGCATGGCCAGGTCGTTCGCCGCGGCGCGCGCGCAGGCGAGGCTGATGGCGACGGCGAGGTTCCCGCCCAGGATGCGGAAGTTGGGCGTGCCGTCGAGGCGCTCCAGCTCGGCGTCGATGCCCCGCTGGTCCGCGGCGTCCATGCCGATGAGCGCCGGGATGACCGTGGTCCGCGCCGCGGACAGGCTGGCCTGCACGCCGCCCTCCGGCCAGGCGGCGACCTCGTGCTTCCCCGTGCTCGCCCCGCTCGGCGCGGCGGCACGACCGAAGCCCTGCTCGGTGAGCACCTCGGCCTCCACGGTGGGCTTGCCCCGGCTGTCGAGGATGCGCCGCACGGCGACGTCGGCGATGAGGGTCATGGGGCGCGCACGGCTGAGCGGGCGAATGAAGGTTGTGCGCCACGGACGTTCGTCGCGTGCTCCCAGGCAGCCTTTTGCCGCCCAAGCTCAGAGCACGGCGCATGCCGACCCCGAACACACCCCCCGAGCGCGCGCGCAAGACCGAGCCGCGGGCCGAGGAGCCGCGCAGCGACACGAACCGCGAGACGAGCGGCACGAGCAGCGGCGTGACGGGCACGCCGGGCAAGGAGGAGCTGCTGCGCGAGCAGGAGCTGAGCACGGAGCGCCAGCGCGAGGGCAGCGGCTGGGCCTCGCAGACGACGCAGGAACGCAAGGGCGAGCCAACGCCGGAGCAGCCGACCTTCGAGCGCCAGACGGAGGGCGAGCGCGTCCCGGTGCGCAACACGGCGCACCTCGCCGAGGAGGGCCAGCGCATCCCGCCGAAGAAGACCGAGGAGCGCGAGCGCACCGGCTGAGCGCTCCGCGATAGGTTGATGTGCAGGAAGGCGGATGCCCGCGCCCCCGGCCGTTCCGGCCGGACCACGGGCGCGTGGGGTAGCCTGGTATCCTTGGGGCTTCGGGAGCCTTAGACCGCGGTTCAAATCCGCGCGCGCCCATCGTCACGCCGCGGCCGGCGGCCCGGTGTTCAGGCCGCGGGCCAGGAGCCACATGCGGCCGGCATCCACCTGCGCGCGGTAGCTCACCAGGTACAGGGCGGACGCGATGGCCATGGCGAGGACGCTCACCGCGAGCAGCGCGCTCGGCTCCAGGCTCGGGCCCATCTTCGCCAGGCGCACCGCTTGCAGCAGCATGCACAGCCCCGCCGCGCCCAGGGCCGCGAACAGCCAGCGCTCGGCGCTGCGCGTCGCGTCGTCCGCGCCGTGCTTCGCCGCGAGCACGCTCGGCGGGAGGGGCACAGCTTCCGGCGGCGCGAGCACCTGGAGCCAAGCCAGGACCGCGAGCAGGTCGTCGATGTCCCTCGCCGCGAACTCCCAGCGCCTCCCCGAGGCCTCGATGAGCTCGAGGGAGGCGATGAAGCCGCCGAAGCGTCCCGCCTCGCGGTGCCCGAAGACGGGCTCGGCTCGGGTGCGCACCCGGGCGAGGGCGGTGAAGGCGATGCGGTGCTCGGCCTTGCCCACGCGCAGCGTGAGGCCGGCCGGGTCGATGGCGATGTCGCGCACGCGCCGGCGCTGGTGCAGGAGCGCGAGGAGCAGGAGCGGCACGTAGGCCCCGACCGCGACCGCGACCAGCACCGGCCGCAGGGCCGCGCTCACCCCGGACGGGCTCGCGAACGGCCCGGCCATGAGGACGAGGGCGGAGGCGAAGGCGCTGCCCAGGACGAGGGTGTGGGCCGTGGCGCTCCACGCGACCCAGGGGCCGAGCCGGCTGGCTGCGCGGTGCAGGACCCAGTCCGCATCGGCTGCGCTGCCCGGCGGAGCGGCCACCACGGCGCTCCCTCTGCGCCCTTGGCCTTTGAGGATTGCGCGCGGGGAAATCCCCCGTCCTGGGAGCATGGCCTTATGCCCGGGCCCCGCCTTGGACAGGCGCCGATGCGCATCGTCAGCGTGTGCCCCTCGAACACGGAGATCCTGTGGGCGCTGGGCCTGGGGGAGCAGCTCGTCGGCATCGACGACTGCTCCGACTGGCCGCCCGAGGTCCAGGGCAAGCCGCGCGTCGGGCTCGACCTGCACATCGACGCGGACAAGGTCGCCGCGCTGCGGCCTGACCTGGTCGTGGCCTCGCTCAGCGTGCCGGGCATGGAGCAGGTCGTGCGCCGGCTCGAGGAGCGCAAGCTGCCGACGCTCGTGCTGAAGGGCAAGCTGCTGCCCGAGGTCGACGGGGACATCCGCGCCGTGGCGAAGGCGACGGGCACGGAGCGCAGGGCGGAGATCCTCATCCGCGACATGCACGCGCGCATCGCGGCGGTGCGGGAGCGCAACGCCGGCCTGCCGAGGCTGCGCGTCTTCCTCGAATGGTGGCCGAGGCCCCTCATCACGCCCACGCGCGATTCCTGGTTCAACGGCATGTGCGCGGCGGTGAACGCGGAGAACGTGTTCGCGGCGCGGCCGGGGGAGAGCGCGCCCATCGAGGAGCAGGAGGTCTTCGCGCAGGACCCGGACCACGTGCTGCTTTGCTGGTGCGGCACGCTGCAGCGCAAGCAGGACCCGGCGCGCGTGTATGCGCGGCCGGGATGGGACAAGCTGCGCGCGGTGCAGGCGCGCAAGGTCACGGGCCTCGACGAGGGATTGTTCGGCCGGCCGGGGCCGCGGCTGGTCGAGGGCGTGGAAGTGCTGGAGAAGGCGCTGCGCGGCTAGACGACCATCGTGTCGGAATCCACGGGGTGCTCCCCGTAAGGCCCCATCCACGACCGGCAATCAGCAAACCACGTGAAGGTCGCACATGTAACCGACTTCAGTTGAAGGCCGGGAATGCTGTTTGATTCCTTCCAGACGCTCTTCGTTGGCAGGTCGGAATTGTACGGATCCCCTAAGAACTGTTGAGGAGGCCCGAGCCGAAGATATAAGACATTTGCCTCGCGATACTTTTCGTCAAGGTCAGCACCGCCAATAACCGGCAATTGAAGCGGAAGCGGCGGAAGAGCGGAAGTCCCCACAACAACGACTTGACTCTCGGTTCCAGAAACGTACCGGTGCGTCCGTGCATAAATCTGCGTGTCGAAGCAGAAAATGGTGTTTTCGCGATCGTACGCGCCACAGCGACCAATTGGATCAGGGTTGCATGGCTCCGCGTTTGCAGGACTTGCCGCTGCCGGAAGCATGAGAAGCGAAAGAGCGAGCACCAGTCTCACCAGGCGCGGGCGCATCCACGGGGAAACGGGCTCCTATGCTAAAGAAGTTGCTATCCTCTGTGAAGCCTAGGCGGAGTGCTAGAATCTTCTGCCCAGCAGGGCTAGCTCGGGGCGACAAGAGTTGCAATCTTTTGGCAATTCGAACCCGTCGCTTCTAAGGCGAAGGCTGACGCCGTCTCACCAAGTGCGTAGTTGGTGCTGACGACGTTCTGACCGTCGACAGAGACACTGATGGAAGGAACTTCCGTAATGTCAACACGATGAATGATTGTGACGAGGTATTGTTGATTTGCAAAGGTGAAGGGGCCGCTGTTTCCGAGGAGAAGCCCCGTTTCATCGATTGTGATTAAATTCTTCAGGAAGTTGAAGGTCACCGTGTGACGGTGGCCAGTCGCCGCATCAGCACGTAGAATGACCTTCATGTAGGCGTTGGAACCCGCGTTGGCTGGATTCCAGCGGAATTGGTACGACCCATCAATGGTTGCTCCCTGCCACCTGGCGACCAGGGGCGCGGAAGAAACGCAGAGCGAGAGGCCGTTCGTACGCGACATGCTGCAGGTTCCGCCATCACACGTCCAGTCATACTCGAACGTGCCACCGCCACCGTTGGGCACTCCCGCCTCGACCTCAGTAATTCCATGACAGACGGAGTTGCCTCCGGATATCTCAAGCGCGAACTGTGTTGCATTTGGATCGGATGTCAGGGAAACTTCTAGAATCGGCGCGTCGGTCCCGCTATCCTGGTCCCACCAGACCCGAACCTGGGGACCATTATGAATCCCATGAGCGACGAACAGAGTATGGGCTCCAGCACCCATGGACAAGCCAGTGACTTGGCTACTTGGAATGCCCCCTCCTGTGG